>JAAVAG010000211.1 GCA_014804185.1 Lachnospiraceae bacterium | reverse complement strand
GAACTGGCGGATCTGTGCCGCATGCTGGGCATGCCGGAGATTCTGTACCAGCCGCTGATATTCGGCATGTACCGGGTGCTGGCGTGGGTGGTATCTGTTATGCTGCCGCCCATGGCTGTTTTTTTCCCACTGTTTACGCTGCTGGAAGATCTGGGCTATCTTCCCAGAATTGCCTTTAATATGGACCGCTGTTTTCAGAAATGTCGTGCCTGCGGCAAACAGGCGCTGACCATGTGCATGGGGTTTGGATGCAATGCGGTGGGCGTGACGGGATGCCGCATCATCGATTCTCCCAGGGAGCGGCTGATCGCCGTTCTGACCAACAGCTTTGTGCCCTGTAACGGCAGATTTCCCATGCTGACGGTGCTGATCTCCATGTTTCTGGCAGGCGGAAGAGCGGCGGAGGGACTGTGGGCCTCCCTTATGCTGGCGGGGATGATCCTGTTTGGAATTTTGATGACGTTTTTGGTCTCGCGCCTGCTCTCTGCAACCGTCCTGCGGGGCATGCCCTCCTCCTTTATCATGGAACTGCCGCCTTACCGCAGGCCGCAGATCGGAAAAGTGGTGGTGCGGTCGGTGCTGGACCGGACGGTCTTTGTGCTGGGGAGAGCGGTGGCAGTGGCGGCTCCGGCGGGACTTGTGATCTGGCTGCTGGCAAATCTGACCGTGGGGGACAAAGCCGTCCTGTATTACTGTACCGACTTTCTGGACCCTGTGGGCAGGATGATGGGAATGGACGGGGTGATTCTCATGGCGTTCATTCTGGGTTTTCCCGCCAATGAAATCGTGCTTCCCATTATGGTTATGACCTACATGTCGCAGGGAACTCTGACAGAGTTTGCGGATGCCGCCGCGCTGAAAAGCCTGCTGGTCCAAAACGGCTGGACGTGGGTTACGGCGCTGTGCACGGCGCTGTTTTCCCTGATGCACTGGCCCTGCTCCACAACGCTGCTGACAATCCGGAAAGAGACGGGAAGCCTTAGGTGGTGCGCTGCGGCGTTTTACATTCCCACGGCGGCGGGGGCGCTGATCTGCTGTCTGGTGCATGCGCTGGCGGGGTAGTGGGGTTGAAATTTATCATGGCATAAAACATCGGTAGGGAACAAAAATGTATTTTTGTTCCCTACCGGTTCACATTCAAGAAAACTGTAACTTTATGATAAAATCAAAAAATGTTATAATCATTTACACAAAACAAAGATAAAAACTGACAATTTAAAGTATCGCATTTAACACAAATCCTGTGTGTGCGTATCATTGTGTCTGACAAAATCAATGCTCTTTCGATTTTCATACTGCTGAATATGAGCCTCCAGTTCCTCTTTTGTGAGAAGTTCCGAGGCGGGAAGGCTGTAGACAAGACGGACGTAGACTTTTTCCACGGGAGTGGAAAAACGGTTATTAGCCCAGTCGATCAGCAGGTTGGTATTGATAATGGTGGTTGCCCATGCGGGCGAAAAGCCTGTCCAGCCGGAGGAGAGTTTTGTCAGAATAATGGGAAGCGTTTTAGCGCCCTCGTCGTCTGTAAGCAGGTTGATATACAGTTTTGCATGACTTTTGATGATGGTCAGAATGAGCAGCATCAAATCCCGGAAAGTGGCGTTTTTTCCGCCAATCACGACGGCACTGGCAAGCTGGCTTGAAAAAAAGTCCGTGGCCAGATCATATTTGTCCTGGTAGAAACGGTAAAATGAGCGGTGGCTTATATGGCTGTGCTGGATAATCGCAGTAACCCGTACCGAAGAAAAAGGCTGGTTTTCCAGTAATTCTGAAAAAGCATGTTGGATTCTGCTTTGTATGTCAGAATTTGAAATGTTGCCCAAGGGGTCATACCTCCGTGAAAAAACAATGGCTTCAGATTCAGGTTTATTATAGATGACAATCCGAACTGTGTCAATGCGGCAGAGAGGGATGCAATGGAAATCAGGTATGAAAAGTAACGTGGAAAGCAGGTAACAGGAATGAAATGTATGGTTTTTGATTTTGGCGGAAGTTCCGTAAAATATGCAATCGTAAATGACCGGGCGGAGATTCTGTTTTCGGCAAAAGAGGATGCACCGCTGGGGTCTCAGGAAGACTTTATTGGAATGATAAAGAAACTGTATGGTCTGTACGGAGAGGAAACGGACGGGATCGCTTTGAGTATTCCCGGTATTGTCGATGGCGAAACCGGGATGCATCATGGCGCAGGCGCATATGCGGCGCTTTTGCGGGGCAAAAATGTTGTGGAGATGGTGAGGGACGCATGTCATACCAGAGTGGCTGCGGAGAACGACGGAAAGTGCGGAGCGCTGGCGGAGGTATGGAACGGCGCATTGTCGGATGTACCGGACGGTGCGGTGCTGATTCTCGGCACAGGAATTGGCGGCGGCGTGATTATGAACAGAAAAGTCCACCGGGGGCTGAACTTTTCAGCGGGAGAGTTTTCATTTGCCATCACAAACTCTGAGAGCGGCGGACTGATGGATGAAGCGTGGCTGAATATCGGAGTGGTTGGGATGACTTATAAGATCTGTAAGTTGAAGAATTTGGATCTCTCTGTTCAGGACGCGGGGAATACGCTGCTCAAATATGATGGATTGTTAAAGGACCGGTATCCGGTATATGAGGAATCCCCGGCACAGGTCAGAGCGGACGGGAAACAAATTTTCCGGTGGCTGGAGGAAGGCGATCCGGCAGCGGAAAGGGTATATGAGGAGTTCCGGCGTTCCATGGCAAATCTGCTCCATAATATACAGGTGTGTTTTGCGCCGGAAAAGATTGTTCTGGGAGGAGGTCTCAGCCGAGTGGAAAGGCTGCTTCCGGATATAAGCGGTGAACTTGAGAAATTCTATGGACGGTACTGTATTCCTGAGATGCTGCATGCGAATATCTGCAGGAGCACATATCTTGACGAATGCAATCTTCTGGGGGCAATGTACCATTTTATGCAGCAGAATGAGGCCTGATCCGGCCTGCGGAGAAAGGAGAGTGGCGGGATATGTTTCCGGAATGTTTTTTGTGGGGCGGGGCTGTCGCCGCGAACCAGTGCGAGGGCGCCTGGCAGGAAGACGGAAAAGGACCGTCTATCGCGGATGTGATGCCGAGGGGCGTCATGGGGGAGCGCACGGAGAACCCAACGGAGGATAATCTGAAATTAGAGGGTATTGATTTTTATCATCGGTATGAGGAGGACATTAAACTCTTTGCGGAAATGGGGTTTAAGGTATTTCGCACCTCCATCGCGTGGGCGCGTATTTATCCGGACGGTGAAGCGGATACGCCCAACGAGCAGGGGCTGGCGTTTTACGACAGGGTGTTTGACGAATGCCGCAAATACGGAATGGAACCGCTTGTCACATTATCTCATTATGAGACGCCGCTTTCCATCGCGAAAAAATATGACGGTTTCAGGGACCGGCGCACTATAGACCTGTTCCTGCGCTACTGCAGAACCGTGTTTCAAAGATATAAGGGAAAGGTTCGGTACTGGCTTACATTTAATGAGATTAATTCCGTCCTGAATCATCCGCTGCTGAGCGGAGGGATCTGGACGCCGAAAGAAAAGCTTACCATGGGAGACAAGCTGCAGGCGATTCATCATGAACTTGTGGCTTCGGCGGCGGCAACCCGGATTGCGCACGAGATCGATCCGGAGAATAAAGTCGGGTGTATGATTGCCAGCGTTCCGTGCTATCCGGCGACGCCGTCTCCCGATGACGCCATAAAAGTGATGCTGCAGGAACAGGCGGAATTTCTGTTTGCGGACGTGCAGGCAAGAGGCTGTTATCCCGGGTATATGAAGAGATTGCTGCGGGAAAATCATATTACCCTCCGTGTGGAGGACGGGGACAGGGAAATACTGAAAAATACGGTGGATTTTGTGTCGTTCAGTTACTATCTGAGCAGATGCATTTCGGCGGATGCATCCAGGGAGACAGCCAGATTTTTTGGCACATCGGTGGAAAATCCCTATCTGGCATCCACCCAGTGGGGATGGCCCATAGATCCACAGGGACTGCGGCTGACGCTGAACCGCCTGTATGACCGGTATCAGAAACCGCTGTTTGTAGCGGAAAACGGAATGGGAGCCAGGGATGTGCTGGTCAGAAAAGACGGCGTATACACGGTGGAGGACGATTACCGTATTTCCTACCTGAAACAGCATCTGCTGCAGGTGGAAAAGGCGCTGGAGGATGGTGTGGACGTATTCGGATACGCGGCATGGGGATGCATCGATCTTGTCAGCGCATCCACTTCTGAGATGTCCAAGCGGTACGGCTTCATCTATGTGGACAGGGATGACAGCGGGAGGGGAACATTTAGGCGCTACAGAAAAAAGAGTTTTTATTGGTATAAAGAAGTAATCAGGACAAACGGACTGAGTCTTCATGAGTAACCGTATATGGCGTGACAGTTTCGGCGGTGCGTTTTTTGCCGGGCTGCCGCGTACAAAATAGAAAAGGAGATGCTATTATGGCAGAAAAAAACACAGGCACCAATACTTATCCCTATCGTCCGCCCAAGAAATATCCTCAGAAGGATCTGCACGGCCGGGTGCGTTTCGGAAGAATCTTTTACCGGGATTTTGAACGGGCACAGAAGTTCTTTGTGAATGTGTTCGGATGGGATATGATCGACGCGGCAATCCTTGGGATCGATGATTATGAGCACAGACCGCTGTTTGTGGCTACCGGACCGTCGCAGATCGGATATGAGGGACTGATTCCGGGACATATGAACACACGGTTGTATTATGACGAGAGCGGGGAGGAGAAACCGTTTTTTATGATGGAAGTTCATATGGACGAGCCAATCACCAATACCCTTGAAAAGGTCACGGCTTATGGCGGAAAGGTTCTTGGCTATAACAAATCCGCCGCGGATGACGGCAATGAGGATGCGAACTGGTTCAGCGGAGCTTATATAGAAGATCCCGGCGGTCATAAGATCTATCTGTGGAAATGTCCCGCATCACGGACATGGGAAGAGCCCGAGGCCGGTTATGACAAAGAGGAGGAATGAATTATGAACAGAATTTATACATGTTACAATTGCGGTTTCGTGTGGAAATGTGATGAAGAGCATATCCCACAGGTATGCCCCACCTGCGGATGCGGTCCGGAACTCTATCTCTCCGAACCGGGAGAGGACGTCTCCAAGCGGAGAATCCATGTGGATCCGCCCAAACCCATTCCCGACTGGGACAGGTATGATACGAAATATCATCCCCCGAGACACTTCCCGGAACATTCCCGGCATGGGCGTATCCGGAGATTTGTTTTAAGCTATGATGACGCGGAGGTTTCAAGAGCGTTTTATAAGGAAATATTTGGATG
>JAAVAG010000210.1 GCA_014804185.1 Lachnospiraceae bacterium | reverse complement strand
CACAGCCCAGTCCCTCCGCTACCTTGCAGAAATCCACTTTATCGCTGAGCACGGTCTGAGAGTACCTGTGATCGTAAAACAGGGTCTGCCACTGACGTACCATTCCCAGCACGTGATTGTTGATCACCACCTGAATAATGGGAATGTTGTATCTGCTGGCTGTGGCCAGTTCGTTCATGTTCATACGGAAACATCCGTCCCCTGCAATATTGATGCAGACCTTTTCCGGCATCCCCACCTTTGCGCCGATACAGGCTCCCAGTCCATATCCCATAGTCCCCAGTCCCCCGGAGGAGAGGAATGTGCGGGGTTTTGTATATCGGTAATACTGCGCAGCCCACATCTGATGCTGTCCCACATCCGTGGTGATGATCGCATCCCCGCCGGTAAGCCGGTCGATCTCCTCCATCACATATGGACAGGACAGCTTTTCCCCGTCGTATTTCAAAGGATATTTTTCCTTTAACTCCTGGATATGCATCATCCACTCAGGATGGCTCTGCTGTTCCAGCCTGTCATTTAATTCTCCAAGCACCCGCTTCAGATCTCCCACCACTGAGGCGTGGGCATGGATGTTTTTATCGATCTCCGCCGCATCTATATCTATATGAAGCACCTTTGCGTTTTTTGCAAAAGAAGCAGGATTTCCGATCACGCGATCGGAAAAACGCGCCCCCAGCGCCACAAGCAGATCACACTCGCTGACGCCGAAATTGGAGGTTTTCGTACCGTGCATGCCAATCATGCCGGTATATCTTCTGCTCCTGCCGTCAAAGGCTCCCTTGCCCATCAGGGTATCACAAACGGGCGCATCCAGCTTCTCCGCAAATTCCGCCACTTCCCCGCACGCGCCGGAGATCACAGCGCCGCCGCCCAGATAAATATACGGCTTTCTGGCCTCGCGAAGCATCGCCAGCGCTCTGTCAATATCCTCCCCTGTATATCTGACGGGAACTTCGGGCAGGCCGGGAATTTCCGGCTCAAATTCGCATACATTGGCCGTCACATCCTTTGTAATGTCCACCAGCACAGGTCCGGGACGCCCCGTCTGTGCGATTCGAAATGCCTTTCGGATCGTATCAGCCAATATTTTGACATCCTTTACAATATAATTATGCTTTGTGATAGGCATGGTCACTCCCGCAATGTCCACCTCCTGGAAAGTATCCTTGCCTAAAAGAGGCAGATTTACATTGGCTGTAATGGCCACCACCGGAACGGAATCCATATATGACGTCGCGATTCCCGTCACCAGGTTGGTGGCTCCCGGTCCGCTGGTAGCCATACAGACACCCACTCTGCCGGTGGCTCTGGCATATCCGTCCGCCGCGTGAGAAGCTCCCTGTTCATGGGAGGTCAGCACGTGCCGGATCTCGCTGCTGTGTTTGTACAATGCGTCATATATATTTAAAATTGTCCCTCCGGGATACCCAAATACCGTATCCACACCCTGTTCTTTCAGACATTCGATGACGATTTCCGCTCCTGTCAGCTGCATGCTCTTACCTCCCTGCTTCATCCTTTTTGATTTCCAGAATCGCGCCCCTGTTGCCGCTGGTCACCATCTCGCGGTAACGCGCCAGATATCCCGTAGTCACCTCAGGCTCTCTGGGCTGCCACTTTGCGCGCCTGGCCGCCAGTTCCTCGTCGGACACTTTCACATTCAGGCTGTTTTCAGGTATATTGATGCTGATGATATCTCCTTCTTCCACCAGCGCGATGGGACCGCCCACAGCCGCCTCCGGAGAGACATGACCGATGGATGCGCCTCTGGATGCGCCGGAAAAACGACCGTCGGTAATCAGTGCCACCGAAGATCCAAGACCCATTCCGGCGATGGCGGAGGTGGGATTACGCATCTCCCGCACTCCCGGGCCTCCTTTGGGTCCCTCATAGCGTATGACGACCACATCGCCTGCTGTGATCCTGCCGCCCTTTATGGCGTCTATGGCATCCTCCTCACAGTCAAATACTCTGGCGGGTCCCTCATGAACCATCATCTCAGGCACCACAGCGGAGCGCTTTACAACGCCGGAATCCGGAGCCAGATTCCCTTTCAGCACAGCGATGCCGCCGGTTGCGGAATAGGGATTCTCCACCGGACGGATCACGCCCGTATCCCGGTTGACCGCTCCCGCAATATTTTCTCCAACAGTTCTGCCCGTAACCGTGATCAGATCCAGGTGAAGCAGATTCAGCTTTGTCAGTTCTTTCATCACCGCATAGACGCCGCCGGCCTCGTTCAGATCCTCCATATAGGTGGGGCCTGCCGGCGCCAGATGACAGAGATTCGGCGTTTTGGAAGACAGTTCATTGGCAATATCCAGATCCAGATCCACTCCCGCCTCATGAGCAATGGCAGGCAGATGCAGCATGGAGTTGGTAGAACATCCAAGCGCCATATCCACTGTCAGAGCGTTGAGAAATGCGTCCCTGGTCATAATATCCCTGGGCTTGATATCCCTCTCCACAAGTTCCATGATCTGCATGCCTGCATGCTTTGCAAGCCTGATTCTCTCCGAATAGACCGCGGGAATCGTACCGTTGCCTTTCAGCCCCATTCCCAGAGCCTCCGTCAGGCAGTTCATGGAATTTGCGGTATACATGCCGGAGCAGGAGCCGCAGGTGGGACATACCTTTTCCTCATACTCTGCCAGATCCTCCATCGTCATAGTTCCTGCCGCCACGCTCCCCACCGCCTCAAACATGGAGGAAAGACTCTTCTTCTCCCCCTTGATACGTCCGGCCAGCATGGGGCCTCCCGATACAAAAATCGTGGGAATATTGATCCGCGCCGCCGCCATCAGAAGCCCCGGCACATTTTTGTCGCAGTTGGGAACGCAGACCAGTCCGTCAAAACCGTGCGCCATGGCCATACACTCCGTACTGTCCGCGATCAGATCTCTGGTTACAAGGGAATATTTCATACCGATATGCCCCATGGCGATCCCGTCGCACACGGCGATGGCAGGAAATACTACCGGCGTTCCCCCGGCCATGGCGACTCCCATTTTCACCGCTTCCACAATTTTATCCAGATTCATATGTCCCGGCACAATCTCGTTATAGGAACTGACAATACCGATCAACGGTCTTTTTCTCTCTTCCTCCGTATACCCCAGCGCGTTAAACAGGCTCCTGTGGGGCGCCTGCTGTGTCCCTGTCTTTACAGAATCACTTCTCATCTTCTCCTGCCCTCTTTCTTCCTCTCTCTATCTATGGAAATCTCTTTATGTTTCACCTGATCCGCTCTGCGATCAGATCTCCCATCCGGGAGCATCCGACTTTTTCACAACCCTGGGAGTAAATATCTCCTGTCCGGAAACCGTCCTTCAGCACCGCTTTCACGGCTTCCTCAATGGCATCCGCCGCCCCATCCAGATCAAAGCTGAAACGAAGCATCATGGCCGCGCTCAGAATCGTCGCTATCGGGTTTGCGATATCCATTCCGGCAATATCCGGCGCTGAACCGTGACTTGGCTCATACAGACCGAATTTCGTATCGTTCAGTGATGCGGATGCCAGCATGCCGATAGATCCCGTGATCATGCTTGCCTCGTCTGACAGAATGTCCCCGAACATGTTCTCCGTGAGAACCACATCAAACTGCGCCGGGTCTTTCACCAGCTGCATGGCGCAGTTGTCCACCAGCATATGCTCCAGCGTCACATCGGGATAATCTTTCGCAACTTCCTCCACCACGGCGCGCCAGAGCCTGGAGGAATCCAGCACATTGGCCTTATCCACACTTGTGACTTTTTTCTTTCTCTTTCTGGCGATATCGAAGCCTTTCACCGCAATCCTGCGGATCTCGTTCTCATCATAGGTGAGCGTGTCTATGGCTTTGCGCACACCGTTTTCCTCCACGGTTCTGCGCTCCCCAAAATACAGTCCTCCCGTCAGTTCCCGCATGATCATGATATCAAATCCCCTGCTGCTGATCTCCTCCTTTAACGGACACGCCCCGGCAAGTTCCGAATACAGCAGCGCAGGACGCAGATTGGCAAAAAGGTTCAGCGCTTTTCTGATGGCCAGGAGCCCTGCCTCAGGGCGCAGATTGGGTGGAAGCTTATACCAGGGAGACTTTGTGGTGTCTCCGCCGATGGATCCCATCAGCACCGCATCCGCGCTTTTTGCCGTCTCTATAGCCTCCTGGGTAAGCGGAACTCCGCATGCGTCGATGGAAGCGCCTCCCATAAGAATATCCGTGTATACAGGTATAAATTCATATATTTCCCCTGTTCGGTTCAATACTTTCTTTGCCTCAGCGACGATCTCCGGTCCGATCCCGTCCCCGGGAATACAGGTAATTTTTAAACTCTTCTCCATATCCGTTTCCTTTTCTTAGTTTATATAGTCGAAAAGGCACTCCCTCCGGAATGCCTTGTCCTTTTTCAGACAAACAAGCCTGAACGCACCGTTCAAACTTTATTCTCCCGCTTTCTCTACGCGGGCGATTGCCGACTTCTCCATAGGGATCCGGCAGTTCTTATTGCTGCCGAATTCTACGATCACCGTATCGTCATTGATATCGATGACAACACCGATAAATCCCGAATTTGTCAGCACACAGTCCCCGATCTCCAGCGTGGAAAGCATGGCCGCCAGTCTCTTCTGCTCCTTTTTCTGGGGACGCATGAGGAAAAACCACATGGCGCCGATTACCACCGCATACATCAAAAGCATGGGAAGCAGACCGATTCCGCCGACAGCTGCCGTATCTCCGGCCGCGCCGCTTTCTAACAAAATATTCATCCCTTATTTCCTCCTGAAATTTCGTAAAAATATGTCAATATAGCTGCCCTTAAAATGTCTTACTGCTTATAATACACAAATTATCGTCTGTCGGCAAGTATTTTATGAAAGATAGACGCTTATTTTGCCCCGGCTGTCATTTCCTACAGCTGCGCACCTGTCATTCCCTCCAGCTTGCGCTTTTTGTAAGCGGCAAATTCTCCCGCATCCAGCGCATCCCGGATCTCTTTCATCATCGTATTGTAAAAATACAGATTGTGGAGCACGCACAGCCGCATGCCCAGCATTTCCCCCGCTTTCAGCAGATGTCTGATATAAGCCCGGGAATAGCGTCTGCACGCCGGACAGCCGCATCCTTCCTCGATAGGGCGCTCGTCCAGCTCATATCTGGCATTAAACAGATTACGCCTTCCCTGGTTGGTATATACATGCCCATGTCTGCCGTTTCTGGTGGGATACACGCAGTCAAAAAAGTCCACGCCCCGCTCCACCGCCTCCAGAATATTTGCCGGAGTTCCCACTCCCATCAAATAAGTGGGCTTTTCCAGCGGCAGATACGGCACTGTCTCCTCCAAAATATAATACATCTCCTCGTGGGACTCGCCCACCGCCAGGCCGCCTACGGCATATCCGTCCAGTTCCAGCTGCGCAATTCTTTTGGCATGCTCGATTCGAATATCCGCAAAAACCGCTCCCTGATTGATGCCGAACAGCATCTGCTTTTGATTGATGGTATCCTCCAGCGCATTCAGTCTCTGCATTTCTTTCTTACAACGCTCCAGCCACCTGAACGTGCGGTCCACCGAATTCTGCACATACGCCCGGTCCGCCCGGCTGGAGGGACATTCGTCAAAAGCCATGGCAATGGTCGATGCCAGATTGGACTGAATCTGCATGCTCTCCTCCGGCCCCATAAAAATTTTCCGGCCGTCCACATGAGAATGAAAACAGACACCCTCCTCCTTTATTTTGCGCAGCCCTGCCAGAGAAAACACCTGAAATCCCCCGGAATCCGTCAGGATCGGCCTGTCCCAGGACATAAACCGATGCAGCCCTCCCATCTTCCGTACCACCTGATCGCCGGGTCTTACATGCAGATGATAGGTGTTGGACAGTTCCACCTGTGTCCCGATCTGCTCCAGATCCTCCGTGGACACGGCTCCCTTGATGGCCGCGGCGGTTCCCACATTCATAAATACGGGAGTCTGTATCACGCCGTGTACCGTGTGGAATTCCCCCCGCTTTGCTCTTCCTTCCTGCTTCAATAATTTATACATACATCCATCACTCCTCCTGGGCATCTTATCACATTTTTTCCCGCCGTGCATCAACTTTTGTCGTCTGAGCAGAAAAAAGTTGCCGGAAATATCCTGTTTGGATATAATGATGTGGAACGGCGGAAAGATATTTCTGCCGGATTTTGATCCATCACACCTGAGACGAGGAGGAAAAACATATGGCTGGTTCCGATTTTGGCACCATTTTTAAAATCACTACATGGGGGGAATCCCACGGCAGCGCGCTTGGCGTTGTCATCGACGGCTGTCCCGCGGGGCTTGCCCTCTGCCGGCAGGACATTCAGGTCTATCTGGACAGACGCAGGCCGGGCAGAAGCAAAATAGCCACTCCGCGCCGGGAGGCGGACGAGGCGGAGATTCTCTCCGGTGTCTTTGAGGGGCTTACCACCGGCACGCCTATTTCCATCATGGTCAGAAATACGTCCCAGATCTCCCGGGACTACGGAGAAATCGCATCCTGTTATCGACCGGGCCATGCGGATTATACTTTTGACGCCAAATACGGATTTCGCGACTACCGGGGCGGCGGCCGCTCCTCCGGACGTGAGACCATCGGCAGAGTTGCCGCCGGGGCCATAGCAGCCAAGATTTTAAAATCCATGCATATAGATGTCTGTGCCTACACCTGTTCCCTGGGACCTGTCCGGATCGATCCGGAGCGCTTTGACCGGGAGGCCATTACAGATACCGCCACCTCCATGCCGGACCGGGAGGCGGATGCCCGGGCTTTGGCCTATCTGGAAAGCTGCATGAAAGAACAGGACTCTGCAGGCGGTATTATGGAATGCCGGGTTACCGGACTTCCCGCCGGAATCGGCGATCCGGTCTTTGAAAAACTGGACGCCTGCCTGGCTAAAGCGATCATGTCCATCGGCGCGGTGAAAGCCGTGGAGATCGGCGACGGTATCCTGGTCTCTCAAAGGCGCGGAAGCGAAAACAATGATCCCTTTATTACCAGAGACGGCATTCCCTGCAAAAAGACCAACCATGCGGGAGGAATCCTGGGAGGCATCTCCGACGGCAGCGATATTCTGATCAGGGCCCACGTAAAACCGACCCCCTCTATCTTCCGCCCGCAGGAGACCGTAAACCAAGAGGGAAATCCTGTCACCCTGCAGATCAGGGGACGGCATGATCCCGTCATCATCCCCCGCGCGGTGGTTGTTATGGAAGCCATGACAGCCATAACCGTTCTGGATGCCATGATGGTCAATATGTCCGCGAAAATGAGCAGCCTTACGAATTTTTATAACCGGCCGCGGGCATAGATTGCCCGGCATCCCAAAACAACGGATATCACGCTCTGCGTGCCATCCTTATGTTAAAAACAGGGGCTGCGCAGCCTGTGATTTTCTGTCACCTGCAGCGCAGCCCTT
>JAAVAG010000209.1 GCA_014804185.1 Lachnospiraceae bacterium | reverse complement strand
GAGATGATCCGCTGGGCGTTCCGAAGATGATCGCCAGGCATAAAAATGAGATGAGTTTCACCGCGTATGGAGCGCCGTTTTTTACTTATAAATATAAGCGCACAGGGCTGGCGGAGAAGGATGCGGAGACGCTTCTTGGACTGGCGGAGATGCTGCTGGCGGAGATGGAAGAGGATATGACCGTGAGAAAACGGGAAGAGAGGAAACCTGCGGAGGATGAGGGCAGGGAGGAACAGAGGGATGGATGATCCGAAGCATGTGCTGGCGGCGATACTGGACGCGGGGGAGGTTATGCTCACCTCCGGAGCGGAGGTGAGCCGTGTGGAAAATACGATCGGCTATATGGCGGCCGCATACGGTTTTACGAAAGTGGATGTGTTTACAATTATATACAGTATTGTGGTGACGGTACAGGATGCCGACGGGAATATTGAGACACAGACCAGACGTATAGAGAACCGGGATACGAATATGCGGAAAGTGGAACTGATCAACTCTCTGTCCCGCAGGGTGAGCAGGGAGAGAATCCCGTTGGAGGAATTTAAAAAAGAGGTAGAGGAGATCCGCGCGCAGAAAGGATATCCGGGCTGGATGATCCTGCTGATATATGGGATCGTGGCGGGTGCCTTCTCCGTCTTTTTCGGAGGGGGCATCGGGGACGCCGCGGCGGCCTGTGTGGGCGGACTGGCGCTTCGCATGGTAATCCTGGCGGGAAACCGCCTGCGCATTCAAAATATTATACTGGTGATGATCTGCTCCGGCGTGGCGGGGATGATCGCCGTGCTTATGGTCAGACTCGGCATCGGAAAATCACTGGACATGATTATTATAGGCGATATTATGATGCTGATTCCGGGGCTTGCGCTGACTACATCCCTGCGGGACATGATCCGCGGCGATCTGATCAGCGGGCTTTTGGGGCTTTGTGAGGCCGTGATCCGCGCGCTGGCCATTGCCGTAGGGCTTGCGCTGGTGCTCTGGCGCTTCGGATGACGGCGCGGATTTGCTCTGAAAATATTTATATGGGGGTAGCGATGATACGGGCAGTGATACAGACGCTGATGGGCGTTATAGGAGCGATCGGATTTTCGATTCTGTTTAATGTGCGGGGCAGAAAGCTTGCGGCCGCGGCAGGCGGCGCGGCGGTGGCCTGGATCGTGTATCTGTGCGCCCAGTCCATGCAGGGCGATAAAGTGGTCAGCCTGCTGTGCGCCACCGTAACGGTGGGGCTTTTGTCGGAGATATTGGCCAGGCTGATCAAGGCTCCGGTGACTATTTTGCTGGTGCCGATGCTGATCCCGCTGTTTCCCGGCGGGGATCTGTTCTATGCCACCAGCAATATCGTGGGGGGCCGCGGAGAAGAGGGGGCGATGTACCTGGATCTGGTGATCAAGGAGGCATGCGCCATTGCTTTCGGCATTATACTGGTAACCTGCCTGGTGCAGGTCATCCTGAAAATATGGCATCACTTTTTCGGAACAGTTCATGGACTTTGAGGGGGAACGATGTAAAAGGGTGGCTTGCCCAAAATGGGCAGCCGCCTGCGCTGTAACGAAATTGTGGGACGCCATTCAAAGTCCTGAATATGGGACAGCAAACGTGCTATTCTTTTTGCCAGAAAAGAGATTCTGCCAGAAAGGATGGTACGGAATATGAAAGGCTACACGACAGACAGCGGATATATGGGATATGTGGACGGAAAATACATTTTATTCGCCAGCGAGGCGGATTACCTGGAGTATATGGAGGCGTGATTTTGATGCGCCTCCTGACCGCTTGAATTTTTCTTGACTTTTGGGGAAAAGTATCCTACAATGAGTTAAGTTTGTAGACTTGACAGCGTCCAGTTTCCATTGGACGTTGTTTTTATGTTCGGGGCAACAGGATACGGAGAAGAAGATCGGGATAGATTTCAGAAGAGAGGAAAAAGAAAAAATGGATATTATGAAGTATGAGGAATCAGGGATAGATGAGAGAATTATCCGCGCCGTACAGGAGATGGGATATGAGGCGATGACACCTATACAGGAACAGGCCATCCCGCTTTTGATGGAGGGGCGCGATGTGATCGGGCAGGCGCAGACGGGAACGGGAAAGACCGCGGCATTCGGCATTCCGCTGCTGCAGAAGATCGATCCGGACGACCGCAGCCTGCAGGCGGTGGTGCTCTGTCCCACAAGGGAACTGGCCATACAGGCGACAGAGGAAATGCACAAATTTTCCAAATATATGCATGGCATCAGAATGGCGCCTATCTACGGCGGGCAGGATATCAGCAGACAGATCAGGGCTCTGAAAGGCGGTGTGCAGATTGTCGTGGGAACGCCCGGCAGGGTAATGGATCATATGCGCCGCCATACATTGAAGATGGACTCCGTGAAAATGGTGGTGCTGGATGAAGCCGATGAAATGCTGGATATGGGTTTCCGGGAGGACATGGAGACGATACTGAAAGAAATACCGGAGGATCATCAGACGGCCCTCTTTTCGGCGACCATGCCCAAACCGATCCTGGAGATCACATCCACTTATCAGAAAGACGCGGTGCTGGTAAAAGTGGCCGCGGAGGAACTTACCATTCCGCTGGTGAAACAATACTATTTTGTGGTGAAGAGCATTTATAAGGAGGAAGTGATCTGCCGCCTGCTGGATGTGCACGGACTGAAAAGATCCATTATTTTCTGCAATACCAAGAGAATGGTGGATGAACTCACGGAAAATCTGAAAGCGCGGGGCTACCAGGCCGACGGACTGCACGGAGACCTGACGCAGAAACAGAGAGATTTCGTGATGGGACGGTTCAAGAGCGGCACACTGGAGATCCTGATCGCTACGGACGTAGCGGCAAGGGGGATCGACGTATATGACGTTGAGGCCGTGTTCAACTACGATATACCGCAGGAAGCGGAATATTATGTGCACCGCATCGGGCGCACCGGCCGTGCCGGGAAAGAGGGAATGTCCTTTACTTTTGCCTATGGAAGGGATTTGTTCAGGATTCGGAATATTGAGAGAATCTGTAAGACAAAAATGACGGAGGAAAAAGTGCCATCCGCCGGCGAGGTGACCCGCATCAAAGCCGGAAAGGTGATGCAAGAGGCATCCAGAACCGTGGAAACAGCCAGACTGGATATGCTGACACAGCTGCTGGAGGAGTACGTGACGGATAACGGAGAAGATCCGCTGCGTTTTGCCGCTGCGCTTTTGAAAATGCACATGGGCAATGAAATTCAGGAGATCGTTATCGAAGAACCCAGAAGAAGCCGCGGTGCGGACACTCTTTCGGAAGAAGGGAGAGGCCGCAGGCGCAGAAAACGCGGCAGCGGGGAAAGCGGCAGAGAAGGCAGGTCAGAGCGAAGCAGAAGAGACGTCAGGCCTGAACGCGGCGAATCCGGGTCTGACAGGCGGGATGAGGGATTCGCCCGCAGGCACAAAGAGGAGCGCGGCAGATCGGGCAGGAGGAAACTCGGCGTGCAGGAGCGAGGCATGGAGCGGGACGGAAGAAAGGCACGCCGCGGTGAAAGCGGAGGAAGAAAGACTTCCGATTATGGCGCGGAATGGTTCGGACGCCGTAAATCCTCTTCCGGGAAACCGAAAGATGTCAGAAGAAACGGGAAAGCAAAGTAGATTCGCGTTGAGGTATAAAATTCCTCCATTTACAAATACTATTTCCAGTTACGGAAAGTATAGTAAATGGAGGAAAATTTTTATATGAAAGCAACAGGAATTGTACGTCGTATCGATGATCTGGGGAGAATCGTAATACCGAAGGAAATACGCCGGACGCTCCGCATCCGGGAAAGCGATCCGCTTGAAATTTTTACGGACCGGGAGGGAGAGATCATACTGAAAAAATATTCTCCCATCGGTGAAATGACCACATTTGCAAAACAGTATGCGGAGAGTCTCTCCCAGGTGTCCGGACACACGGCGCTGATCGCGGACAGGGATCAGTTTATCGCGGTCTGCGGCGGATATAAGAATCTGCTGAATAAGAGCATCAGCAAGCAATTGGAGGATAAAATAGGAAATCGGGAGACTGTGATTGCCTCGAAAGGAGAGAAAAGCTTTATTCCCGTGACGGAAGATATTTCGGACGAATATGCCCATGAAGCCCTGACCCCTATTATCTGTGAGGGGGATGTGATCGGAGCTGTGGTTCTGATCGAAAATGACGACAAGGATAAAATGGGTGAGGTGGAGCATAAGCTGATTATGTCTGCGGCAGGATTTCTGGGCAGACAGATGGAACAGTAGAACAAGTACTGGCGGGACAGACATAACCTTAAAAGCAGGCCGGCGGGCAGAAATTTCTGTCCGCTGGCTTTGTATACGACAGATAAAATCTGTTTTATCTGTCCCCCATTTGATTCAGCAGCCGGATCTTGGTGTCGTACAGCTTCTGGGAGAGGTCCACATAGACTCTGTGGGGATTGATGAGACGCCTTGTCTCCGGCCAGAGCGTGTCCAGTTCTCTCTGACAGATAGCGCGGATTTCCATCACCTTGGGAGAGGTATAGCAGCACTCCCCGTTTCGGAATACGGGAACCATCAGTTCGCGCAGGGTATAACTTCCACCTGACAGATGTGTCTTTTTCCACGGCTCCTGGGGATCGAACAAAAGCAGGGGTTCCTGTTCATCAAACTGTTCGTCCGCCAGACAGATCAGATCGGCCCGGATCTTGCCGGTCTCCCTGTCGTAGATGCGGTAGATGGTTTTGTTGCCGGGGTTGGTGACTTTTTCGCTGTTTTCGGACAGCTTGATTTTGGGTATGAAATGCCCGTCCGCATCCTGAATGGCCGCCAGTTTATAGACGCCGCCGAAAGAGGGGCAGTCCTTGGAGGTGATCAGGTTGGTGCCCACGCCCCAGGAAGTGATTTTGGCGCCCTGCACTTTCAGGCTGTCGATGAGAAACTCATCCAGGTCATTGGAGGCGGAGATGATTGCGTCCGGGAACCCGGCCTCGTCCAGCATTTTGCGGGCTTTCTTGGAGAGGTAAGCCAGGTCGCCGCTGTCCAGACGGATACCGTACCGGGTCAGCGGGATTCCAGCCTCTCTCATCTCGCGGAAGACGCGGATGGCGTTCGGCACACCGGACTTCAGGGTGTCATAGGTGTCAACCAGCAGAATACAGGCGGAAGGGTAGATGTCGGCGTAGGCTTTGAACGCGGTGTATTCGTCCGGAAAACTCATGATCCAGCTGTGTGCGTGGGTGCCGCTGACAGGGACGTCAAACAGCTGCCCGGCCAGTACGTTGCTGGTGCCGATGCATCCGCCGATCATGGCGGCCCGTGCGCCGTAGGTTCCCGCGTCCGGGCCCTGGGCCCGCCGGAGTCCGAACTCCATAATGCCGTCTCCCTGCGCGGCAAAGCAGACGCGGGAGGCTTTGGTGGCGATCAGACTCTGGTGATTGAGGATATTTAAAATGGCAGTCTCCACAAGTTGTGCCTGCATAATGGGAGCGATGACCTTAATCATGGGTTCACGGGGAAACATGACGCTGCCCTCGGGGATAGCGTAGATATCTCCCGAGAAATGAAAATCCCGCAGATATTCCAGAAAATCCTCCTGAAAGATTCCAAGGCTGCGCAGATAAGCGATATCTTCGCCGTTAAAATGTAGATTTTTGATATAGTCGATCACCTGCTCCAGCCCTGCGGATATGGCATAGCCGCCTCCGCAGGGATTGTTGCGGTAAAACGCGTCAAAGATGACCGTTTCGTTCTGATCCTTATTTTGAAAATAGCCCTGCATCATGGTCAGTTCATAGAGATCCGTCAGCAGTGTGAGATTTTGTCTTTTCATTTTGCCCTCCTGTATCCTGTTGCTCAAGACAGATATATAAGTAATCATCATATTATGGAATTATATATGCGTATATATGCTATGTCAATTACTTCGGGTCAGATGCCGGGGACCGCAGATCCGGATCATGGAAGATATATCAGTTGTATTCCCCGGAAATCAGTGTTATTATAGTTCAGGCAAAAGGCTAGTACAAAAGAGAGGAAACGGATGTTATGAAACGGAAAAAACTGATGTTTGCAGGAATTGCCATTCTGGCAATGCTTATCATTATTTTAGCGGTTGTTTTTGTGAGCGGGAACGGGGATGCCAAAAAGCTGAGAGAGCGGTTGGATCTGGGACAGAAATACCTGTCTGAACTGGAATATGATCAGGCCGTGGCGGTTTTTACAGAGGCTATCGCCATTGATCCCAAAAGCACGGACGCTTATATGGGTCTGGCGGAAGCCTATATCGGTTTGGGAGATGTGGAGGCGGCCCGGAAAGCTTTGGAGGAGGGCTATACGGCCACAGGCGATGAACGGCTCAGGGAGCGTCTGGAGGAACTGACGGAGAGTGGGTCCGGCGGAAGCGGCAGCGAGGCGGGAAAGCAGACGGGAGACGATGCCCCGGAGGAGCAGAACGGGACTGCAGCCATCCAATTTCCCTTTGCCCTCACGGATATCCGGATTGTGGGATACGATCTGTTTGGATTTTATTATGACGAAGTTGCCGCAGCAGTTCGGGCTGCTTTTCCGTCTAAGGTTATTCCCCCCAATCAGGAAGACCCAAATGCCGTCTGGCATACGGACGGAGGCACCTGGCAAAGATATCACCAGAGGACGGAGAATTATGACGATGAAGTTATCTTTCACGATGGACGTTATCTGGAATATTTTACAAGAATAACGTCAAATTCTAATTGGCATGGTTCCCTGTGGTATGACGAAAACCTGGGGGGAACAAATGGCATTGGAATCGAAATGTATGCCAGCACTGATGACCCGGAAAATTTTAAACTGGCCAAGGAGGGCCTGGTGGATTTCCCGTTTTTGCCGGGCATATCAGAGGAAGAATTCATGGAAATCATGCAGATTAACGAAATCCGGGAGACGGCGGTTCTTACGGAGGATGGCGAAGACTGGAAAGAATATACGTTTCTGGATTCCAGCCTGGGCAAGGGGATCTATCAGGAGACTTCCTCTTCCGATGGCGAAATTTATTATCATCTGGCATTTTATCTGGAGGAGGGGGCATCTTCCGGATTCAGGCGGCGAGCAACGGAGCCGGGCGAATTTACCGGGTGATGGCTGCCTATAATCCCGAGGAGGCATATTTCCCCATGCCGGAGCAGCAGTAGCGTACCGCTTTTCTGTCGGGGCACAAGTTTTTCTTGACAACCTGTGAAAGGGAACTATATAATGAGAAAAATGTAAAGACGCTGACAAAGAGAGTACGCAGTTTCGGAAAATCACAGCGAGCCGGCGGCGGTGGAAGGCCGGTATGAGTAAGTGTCTGCGGAAAATCGCTTTCGAGTCGCAGGGGCGAAAGGCCGGGAGAGCCAAGTAGTCTGTGCCGGTCATCCGCCGTTACCGGATACCATATAACCTGTGCGGCGCGCAGTTTTGCAGGGGCGATCTGCAGGATGCGGCGGGCGCGGAGGCGTATGATGTAACAGGTGGTATTGCGGGAGATGTTACCCCGTCCTTTTACAGGGCGGGGATTTTTGCGTTTTGAAACAAAAACGGTTGGAAGTGCAGCGAGGCAGGCTGCGAAAATGTCGGAGACAAAGGGAAGTTATAAAAGAAGAAAGGAAGAAAGCCATGTACGAAAAAGTTTCAACGGATCTGAATTTTGTGGAACGTGAAAAAAAGGTAGAACAGTTCTGGAAAGACAATGATATTTTCAAAAAGAGCATGGAGATGCGCAAGGACGGCCCCACATATACATTTTATGACGGACCGCCCACGGCCAACGGCAAACCTCATATCGGTCATGTGCTCACCCGCGTGATCAAGGATATGATCCCCAGATACCGCACCATGAAAGGATACATGGTGCCCAGAAAAGCGGGATGGGATACCCACGGTCTGCCGGTGGAGATCGAAGTGGAAAAGCTTCTGCATCTGGACGGGAAAGATCAGATCGAGGAGTACGGTCTGGAGCCTTTTATCAACAAGTGTAAGGAGAGTGTCTGGAAATACAAGGGAATGTGGGAGGATTTCTCCGGCACGGTTGGTTTCTGGGCGGATATGGACGATCCCTATGTCACTTATCATGACGATTATATCGAGTCCGAGTGGTGGGCGATTCAGGAGATCTGGAAGAAAGGATTGCTGTATAAGGGCTTTAAGATTGTGCCTTACTGTCCCCGCTGCGGAACGCCGCTTTCCAGCGCGGAGGTGGCGCAGGGATATAAGGATATCAAGGAGCGCTCCGCCGTGGCTCGGTTTAAGGTAAAAGGAGAGGATGCGTATATCCTGGCCTGGACCACAACCCCCTGGACACTGCCCTCCAACGTGGCGCTGTGCGTGAATCCAGACGAGAGATATGCCAGAGTGAAAGCGGCGGACGGCTGCATTTATTACATGGCGGAGGCGCTTCTGGATACCGTTCTGGGCAGACTGGGAGATGCAAAAGAGGGAAAGGCCGCTTACGAGGTACTGGAGACTTATACCGGAAAGGATCTGGAATATAAAGAGTATGAACCGCTGTTTGACTGTGCCGAAGAGATCTGCAGGCAGCAGGGAAAGAAAGCATACTATGTCACATGCGACACCTATGTCACCTTGACGGACGGCACGGGCGTGGTGCACATTGCTCCCGCTTTCGGTGAGGACGACGCAAAGGTGGGACGAAATTATGACCTGCCGTTTGTACAGCTGGTGGACGGAAAAGGCGAGATGACCGCCGAGACTCCCTATGAGGGCATCTTCTGCAAAAAAGCGGATCCCATGATCCTGAAAGACCTGGAGGAGAAGGGGCTTTTATTTGACGCACCGAAATTTGAACACAGCTATCCCCACTGCTGGAGATGTGACACGCCGCTGATCTATTACGCGAGAGAGTCCTGGTATATCAAGGAGACGGCGGTAAAGGAACAGCTGATCCGAAACAACAATACTGTGAACTGGATCCCGGAATCCATCGGAAAAGGGCGTTTCGGAAACTGGCTGGAGAATATCCAGGACTGGGCGATCTCCCGGAACCGCTACTGGGGTACGCCGCTGAATATCTGGGAGTGCGGATGCGGCTATCAGCACTGCATAGGCAGCAGGCAGGAACTGGCGCAGATGAGCGGCAATCCGGAAAATGCCAAAGTGGAACTGCACAGGCCGTATATCGACGAGGTGACGTTTGCCTGTCCCAAGTGCGGAAAAACCATGCACCGTGTGCCGGAGGTGGTGGACTGCTGGTTTGATTCCGGCGCCATGCCCTTTGCGCAGCACCATTATCCGTTTGAGAATAAAGAACTGTTTGAGAGCCAGTTCCCGGCCCAGTTTATCTCTGAGGCAGTGGATCAGACCAGAGGGTGGTTCCACTCCCTGATGGCGGAGTCCACGCTCCTGTTTGACAGAGCGCCCTATGAGAACGTCATTGTGCTGGGACATGTGCAGGATGAGAACGGACAGAAGATGTCCAAGTCCAAGGGCAATGCTGTGGATCCCTTTGAGGCGCTGGAAACTTACGGCGCGGACGCTATCCGCTGGTATTTTTATATCAATTCCGCTCCCTGGCTTCCGAACCGTTTCCATGGCAGGGCGGTGCAGGAGGGACAGCGCAAATTTATGGGAACCCTTTGGAACACCTACGCGTTCTTTGTGCTGTATGCCAATATCGACGGCTTTGACGCGTCGCAGCATGCGCTGGAATATGAGAAACTGTCCGTCATGGACAAATGGCTTCTGTCCAAGCTGAATACGCTGATCAAAGAGGTGGATGACGATATGGCAGGTTACCGCATTCCGGAGGCCGCCAGGGCACTGCAGGATTATGTGGACGAGATGAGCAACTGGTATGTGAGGCGCAGCCGCGAGCGCTTCTGGGCAAAGGGGATGGAGCAGGATAAAATAAACGCCTACATGACGCTGTATACCGCGCTTGTGACCGTGAGCAAGCTGGCGGCTCCCATGATCCCTTTTATGACGGAGGACATCTACCAGAATCTGGTGAGACGGCTGAACGCGGACGCTCCTGAGAGCATCCACCTGTGCGATTTCCCGGTGGCGGATCCGGCGATGATCGACAGCGCGTTGGAGGAAAACATGGAGGAAGTGCTGGACGCCGTGGTCATGGGACGTGCGTGCAGGAACAATGCCAATATCAAGAACCGCCAGCCCATCGCAACGATGTATGTCAAGACCGGTCATGTTCCGGACGACTTTTACGTGGAGATCATCGCGGATGAACTGAATGTGAAAAAGGTGCTCTTTACCGATGATGTGAGAGATTTCACCACCTATCATTTCAAGCCGCAGCTGCGCACGGTGGGACCTAAGTACGGAAAGCAGCTGGGCGGTATACAGAAAGCCCTGGCGGCTGTGGACGGCAACGCGGCCATGGACCGGCTGCAGGAAGAGGGGGCGCTGAAATTTGAGATAAACGGTATTTTAGTGGAACTTTCCCGGGATGACCTGCTGATCGAGATGGCGCAGAAAGAGGGATATGTGTCCGAGGAGAACAACCGGATGACGGTGGTGCTGGACACAAATCTGACAGAGGAACTGATCGAGGAGGGATATGTGCTGGAAGTGATCAGCAAGATCCAGACCATGCGCAAGGACAGCGGCTTTGAGGTGACCGACCATATCAGAGTACTGGTGGGCGGCAATGAAAAGATCACCAAAGTGACAGAGAAAAACTGGCAGGCTATCGCCTCCAAGGTTCTGGCGGAGAGTCTTCTGCAGGTAAAGGACATGGAAGAGGCGGGCAAGTCGGGGCTGGCGAACCTGAAAGAGTGGAATATCAACGGAGAAAGTGTGATAATCGGCGTAGAAAAGTTATAACTGGCTTTTCTATTTTCCCAGATTGTGGTATACTTAACGTATTGCATGATAAAAAGTACTGTGTGCAATGATGATATGTAGGAGGAATCAGATGAAAAAGAAGCTTCAGACTTTTGACAAGGAACTTTTTAAAAGAAGTGTGCTGTACAATGTGAAAACGCTGTACCGCAAGACGATGGAGGAGGCCAGCCAGCAGCAGATATTCCAGGCAGTGGGATATGCTATCAAGGATGTGATCGTGGATAACTGGATGGAATCCCAGAAAGCATACGAGAAAGAAGATCCGAAGACAGTTTACTATCTGTCCATGGAATTTCTGATGGGGCGTGCGCTTGGCAACAACCTGATCAACCTGGAGGCATACGACGCTGTAAAGGAAGCGCTGGATGAACTGGGCGTGGACCTGAATATTGTGGAAGATCAGGAGCCGGATCCCGCGCTGGGAAACGGCGGTCTGGGAAGACTTGCGGCATGTTTCCTGGACTCTCTGGCAACCCTGGGATATCCCGCATACGGATGCGGCATCCGCTATCACTACGGCATGTTCAAACAGGAGATTCGGGACGGTTATCAGATAGAAGTGCCGGATAACTGGCTGGAAAACGGCAATCCCTTTGAACTGCGCAGGCCGGAATATACCAAGACCGTAAAGTTTGGCGGATATGTGGATGTACACGTGGATGAGAACGGACGCGGCCACTTTGAACAGAAAAATTATCAGTCCGTAAGGGCGGTTCCCTATGATCTGCCCATTGTGGGATACGGAAACGGCATCGTAAATACGCTGCGTATCTGGGATGCGGAGCCCGTGGAATGTTTCCAGCTGGATTCTTTTGACAAGGGCGATTACCAGAAAGCGGTGGAGCAGCAGAACCTGGCAAGGAATATCGTGGAGGTACTCTATCCCAACGACAATCACTATGCGGGTAAGGAACTGCGTCTGAAACAGCAGTATTTCTTTATCTCGGCGTCCGTGCAGGAGGCTGTGGCGAAATATATGCGCAAGCATGACGACATCCGCAAATTCCATGAGAAAGTGACGTTCCAGCTGAATGATACCCATCCCACCGTAGCGATTGCGGAACTGATGCGCATCCTGATGGACGACTACGGACTCACGTGGGACGAGGCGTGGAGCGTGACCACAAAGACATGCGCTTACACCAATCATACCATTATGGCGGAGGCACTGGAAAAATGGCCTATCGAACTGTTTTCGAGGCTTCTTCCCAGGATCTATCAGATCGTGGAGGAGATTAACCGCCGCTTTGTGATACAGATTGAGCAGAAATATAAGGACGTGCCCGGTGTGAACCTGCAGGAGAAGATCCGCAAGATGGCCGTCATCTATGACGGACAGGTGAAGATGGCGCATCTTGCCATCGTGGCGGGCTATTCCGTAAACGGTGTGGCGAGGCTGCACACGGAGATTCTGAAAAAACAGGAACTGAAAGATTTTTACGAGATGTTCCCGGAGAAATTTAACAATAAGACCAACGGCATCACCCAGAGACGTTTCCTGCTTCACGGCAATCCTCTGCTGGCGGAATGGGTGACGGAGCATGTGGGGGATGAGTGGATTACGGATCTTCCGCAGATCCACAAGCTGGCCGTCTATGCGGATGACGAGAAGGCGCAGCAGGAGTTCATGAATATCAAATACCGCAACAAGGTGCGTCTGGCAAAATATATTATGGAGCACAACGGCATAAAAGTCG
>JAAVAG010000208.1 GCA_014804185.1 Lachnospiraceae bacterium | reverse complement strand
TTTTTGGCTTTTGCCCGGAGTCCAAACGCCTCGCCGCCGATATAGACAGCGTCTGCGCCGAATATAACCGCTGTTTTCAGGACCTCCAGGCTGGCGGCCGGCACCAGCAGTTCCGGTTTACGTCTCTTTTCCCGCATCTTTCTTTCCCTCATACCTTTGTACTCAAAGTGATGCCATCCCCCATGGGTACAATGACCGTTGCAAGCTGGGGGTGATGGGTAAGTTCATAGAGATATTCCCTCATACGGGCGTGGATCGTCCTGTTCCGGCGCGTCACCGCATAACGTGACTCCAATATTTCCCCGCCCTGCAGCACATTATCCGACACCAGAAGTCCTCCCGCCCGCAGCAGTCTGACGACCTCCGGCAGAAAACGGATATACTGTCCCTTGGCCGCATCCATAAAGATAAAATCAAACTCGCCCGCAAGCTGCCCAAGGATATCCGCCGCATCCCCCTCCAGCAGTGTAATCTGCCCTTCTTTGCCCGCCCTGCGGAAATTTTCCCGGGCGGCGGGGATGCGCTTTTCATATTTTTCAATGGTAGTGATCTCACAGCCCTGCGGAGCATACTCACACATAAGCAGCGCAGAAAATCCCACCGCGGTTCCCACCTCCAGTATTCGCATGGGTCTCTGAAAAGCCATCAAAAACTTCAGCATCGCCTGCGTCTGTCTGCGGATCACCGGAACGCCTTCGGAAAGTGCGCTCTCTTCCATTTCGTCCAAAAAAGGCGTATTGCCTTTATCAAACGAGTCAATAAAGGCAACCATTCTTTCATCTATCATCATATCGTTCTTCTGAGCAGACGTCATTCTTCCGAACCTGCGCCGTCTTCTTCGTCCCCCTCAAAATCGTCATCTCCGTCCATATCATCCTCGGCACCCGGACTGTCGCTGCCCTCATCCGCGGGAGGCGCCAAGCTTCCCCCTTCGTTTTCAGACCCGCCGCTTTCCTCATCTTTCACCGACATGACCGCCATCATTTCGCGCGCGGTCATAGAAGTATTGAGCGTATAGGTTCCCGGCGCAAGTTTTCCGCTGTATTCTGACAGCAGATTCTGAATATAAAACAGCATGCTGTCCCTGATCAGTCCTTTCTGTTCCAGAAGTTCACCGATCTGAAGTACCGATTTCCCCATAGTGATCTCCACCGTAATGTCCCTGCCTTCTCCCTTCTCTGCCATAGCAGGCTCGGCAAAAATGCGGTATCCGTAATCGTACGCCATCGTCGCGCCCTTATACACGTAATAGATTACCAGCACCGCCACTACCACTTTCAATATTGTCCCCAGTACGGCGCCTATCACCTGCTTTATATTCATTCTGCATTTCCTCCACAACTATTTGTCCCTGTACTTACGTCTTTATACTTCCATAATGATCGGCAGAATCATGGGACGCCGTTTCGTCTTTTTCCACACATAATCGCTCAGCGAATCCTTGGTGGCTGACTTCAGCTTGCCCCAGTCGCTGATGCCTCTGTCCACACAGCCCTGCAGCGCCGTATTCACCACTTCTCTGGCCTCATCCATCAGTTCATCGGACTCTCTGACATATACAAAACCTCTGGACACAATGTCCGGCCCCGAGACAATCTGGCCGCTGTACTTTTCCAGCGCCATCACGACGATCAGAATCCCATCCTCCGCCAGATGCTGCCTGTCGCGCAGAACCACATTTCCCACGTCGCCTACGCCCAGACCGTCCACCAGAATCGTTCCCACCGGCACTTTTCCTGTCACGCCCGCCGAATCCTCAGACAGTTCCAGCACTTCCCCGGAAGACAGAATAAATATATTCTCCTTGTCGATTCCCATTCCCTCGGCCACTTTCGCCTGCGCGCGCAGATGTTTGTACTCTCCGTGAACCGGTATGGCATATTTCGGTTTCACCAGCGTATAGATCAGCTTGATCTCCTCCTGGCAGGCATGTCCGGATACATGTGTATCCTGAAAGATGACGTCCGCCCCCTTGCGGAACAGTTCATTGATCACTTTTGTGACGGCTTTCTCGTTACCCGGAATCGGATTGGAAGAGAAAATCACCGTATCGCCGGGCCCTATCGTGATCTTCTTATGCATATCCCCGGCCATACGGCTGAGCGCCGCCATGCTCTCCCCCTGGCTGCCGGTGGTGATAATCACCTGCTGCTGGGGCGGATAATCTTTCAAACGTTCCACATCAATCAGCGTCCTGTCAGGAATACTCAGATACCCCAGCGCGGAAGCAGTCTCAATGACATTGACCATGCTCCGGCCTTCTACAACGACCTTGCGTCCGAACTTATGGGCCGTGTTGATGATCTGCCTGACGCGATCCACGTTGGAGGCAAAGGTAGCCACAAAAATACGGGTGTTTTTATGCTCTTCAAACAATGTGTCAAAAGTGCGTCCCACCGTCTTCTCAGACTGGGTAAATCCCGGACGTTCCGCGTTGGTGGAGTCGCACATCAGCGCCAGAACGCCTTTTTTTCCGATTTCCGCAAAGCGCTGCAGATCGATGGCATCCCCGAATACCGGTGTATAATCCACCTTGAAATCTCCCGTGTGGATCACCGTTCCCGCAGGGGAATAAATGGCCAGCGCCGACGCATCCACGATACTGT
Source organism: Lachnospiraceae bacterium (assembly GCA_014804185.1). GTDB lineage: Bacteria > Bacillota > Clostridia > Lachnospirales > Lachnospiraceae > Acetatifactor. The sequence continues at coordinate 6,149 of JAAVAG010000208.1, read as the reverse complement.
GGTTTGTCTTGATAAATTCAATCCGAAACTGCCCCAGATTGATGGACTGCCCGAATTTTACCACTTTGCGCTTTGTGGACTTTGTCATATTGTGTTCTTTCAGTTTATTTTCAATGAGCGCGATCGTAAGCTTGGTGGCATAGACCGGCACGTTGATCTCCCGAAGCACATAGGGCAGTGCGCCGATATGATCCTCATGTCCGTGCGTTATGACAAATCCTTTCACCTTTTCAATATTATCTTTCAGATAAGTAATATCCGGAATCACCAGATCGATTCCCAGCATATCGTCCGCCGGGAATGCCAGCCCGCAGTCCACCACAACAATACTGTCTTCGTACTCAAAGGCAGTAATGTTCAGTCCAATCTGCTCCAATCCGCCCAAAGGAATCACTTTCAGCCTGGAGCCATTCTTATTTTCTTTTTTCTTCAATCAATCTACCTCCACATTCCCCGCCGAAGCTGTGAAACTCTCCTCGTCGTCCACCAGTTCCACATCCTCCAGCATTTTTTCAAAAACCTCCGCCACCGCTTTCAGTTCCGTATCGTCGGACACGATAGAATAAAGGCTGTCCTGTTCCCCGTCAGCCGAGAAATCCTTCAGGATAAGCGCCTCTCCGTCGCCGTCCTCCTCATCCGTCACCAGAATATAGTTATAACCGCCGATGCGGGTCTGTTCCAACACAAAAAAATCAACCGGCTCTTCTCCGTCCGGATTAAATGTGATCTTCTCCATTTTCAAACCGCTACCTCCTGCCCGCTGTCCCTGCCGCAGCGGAGCATCTTCGAAAAATCCGGACAAACCGCTTAATCCTGTTTCTCCCTTATGCCACGCATGTCCAGATATCCCTGTAAAATGAAAACCGCGGCAATCTTGTCCACCTGTTCTTTCCTGTCTTCCCTGCGCATTCCCGCCTCGATCATGGCCCTGTCTGCGGCCACCGTGGTCAGCCTTTCGTCCCACATATGCACGGGAAGTCCTGTGCGGCGTTCCAGTTTATCCTTAAACTCCATGGTGAGTTTTACACGCTCACCCTCCGTATTGTTCATATTCTTTGGCAGTCCCAGTACGATTTCCTCCACCTGGTATTCCACAATCAGTTCCTCGATCCGTGCCAGCGTGCGCCGCAGCTTATTTTCCTCCTGCCTGCGGATCACTTCTTTTCCCTGGGCTGTCAGGAGCAGTTCGTCGCTGATCGCCACGCCAACCGTTTTCGAGCCAAAATCCAGCCCCATAATACGCATAAAAGCCTCCCTGCTGCCTGCGCTACTTCCAGCCGTTGTTTTCGATATATCTTGTGAGAAGTTCCTCCACCAGTTCGTCCCGCTCCACTTTCATGATCAGGCTCCTGGCATTCTTGTGGCTTGTGATATAAGTGGGATCGCCGCTCATAATATATCCCACGATCTGATTCACCGGATTATAGCCCTTTTCCGTCAACGCCTCATATACCGTGGACAGCACTACTGCCACCCCTGTCTCGGGCTCTGTCTCCACTCTGAAGTATTGTGTGTTTCCCAAATCCTGCATGATGTCACTTCCTCATCTACGTCGTATATTGTTATCTTACCTTATCTTCCACAAAAATTCAACCTGACAGGCTATATTTTTATGGAGAAGTTGTAACCGCCTGGCCCGCATATTCATAAGGGCGCCGGGTTACGCAAGCAATATCTCATCCGTCAGAAATCCCCTGATCCGCTCTCTGATCATCCGGTTTCCAAGCTCCTTATGGGTTTCCCTGGCCACCCGGACATATTCTCCGGTGTGCCCGATCTGGAAGATTCTGCCGTCGATCTCCTTTGCCTCCTCATATAACACTTCCGTATCCGCCCCTATGTAATACTTGCGAAAAGCCCGGGACTGTCTTTTTTCCATCTCCAGCAGCGCATCGCTCCGCCGGGACTTTACCGCATCCGACACCTGATCCGGCATCGCCGCCGCCCTTGTCCCTTCTCTGGCGGAGTATTTAAACACATGCATTTCGTACAGTTCCAGTGCATCCAGAAACGCGTACGTCTGCCGGAATTCCTCCTCCGTCTCCCCGGGAAATCCCACAATCACATCCGTGGTGACCGCCGGGTGACTGTAAACTTTTCTAATATTTTCCACACATTTACAGTATTCTCCCGCCGTGTAATGTCTATTCATTCTTTTCAGTGTGCTGTCACACCCGCTCTGCAGGGAAAGATGGAAATGAGGGCACACCTTTGGCAGCGCCGCCAGTCTGGCTGCCGTATCCGCCGTGATAATCTGCGGCTCCAGAGAGCCAAGCCTGATCCGCTCTATCCCCGGTATTTGATGAATTTTCTCCACCAGCCCGATCAGATAGTCCTGTCCCCTGTAGGCCTCCCCTCTGCTCTCCAGATCGATGCCGTAGGAACTGATATGAATTCCCGTCAGCACGGCCTCCCGGTATCCTCCGGCTGCAAGAGTGCGGACCTCCTGCAGGATGTCCTCTTCCCTCCGGCTGCGCACCCTGCCCCTGGCGTATGGAATCACACAGTAGGAACAGAACTGGTTGCATCCATCCTGGATTTTGACATACGCCCTTGTGTGCCCTGCTGTCCGCTTCAGCGTCATTTCCTCATATTGGCCGGTGCGGCAGATATCGATCACACTGGTTCCGTGGAGCGTCTTCGTTCTCTCTCGCTGCTCCAGAAAGGCCTCCAGGATTTCCGCCACATCCCCTTTGCGGTTATTGCCGATGGCAAGATCAACGGCGGCATCCCGCTCCACATCCGCCATTCCTGTCTGGACATAACAGCCCACGGCCACCACCACCGCATCCGGATTTTTGGCCTTGGCGCGGTGCAGCATCTGGCGGCTTTTACGGTCCGCAATGTTAGTGACTGTACAGGTATTTATGATATAAACATCCGCCTCCGTATCAAATGGTACAATCGTATACCCTTTTTCTTCCATTCTTTGTTGCATTACGTCCATTTCATACGCATTTGTCTTACAGCCCAGATTATGGAATGCCACACTTTTCATACGAATCCTTTCCATTTTTGTACTGTTTTAGCATTGACTTTTGCCCCCCGACACATTAAGATAAGGGCAGAAAGCAAGCAATTTATAAGGAGGCGATTTTGTGAAAACAGTTTCTATTTCTTTAAATTCTATTGATAAAGTAAAATCTTTTGTCAATGATATTACAAAGTTTGATTACGATTTCGATCTGGTGTCCGGAAGATATGTGATCGACGCCAAATCTATCATGGGAATCTTCAGCCTGGATCTTTCCAAGCCCATCGACCTGAACATTCATGCCGAAGAAAACATAGATACTGTGTTGAAAGCCCTTGAGCCTTATCTCATCTGACAGGACGCCCAAGACGCCTGCCGCACCAGCTTTGCATATGGTGCGGCAATTTTTATACCCCGTCGCTTACTCGGATACCACGATCAGTTCCTTTGTATCCAGCGCGGTCTGCACCAGCTCGTCTATCTTCTCCGCAAGATTTTCCTCATGCCTGCGAATAACACCCAGATTCGGTTTGGTCACTGGATGCTTAGCCACAAAAATGGTACAGCAGTCCTCATAGGGCAGAATAGATGTCTCATAGGCGTCTATCTTCATGGATATATCCACGATATCCTGCTTGTCAAAGGCGATCAGAGGCCGATACACCGGTATATGGCACACATCATTGGTGGCCGTCAGAGACTGCATGGTCTGGGAAGCCACCTGCCCGATGCTCTCCCCCGTCACCAGGCCAAGGCATCCTGTCTCCTCAGCAATCTGCTGTGCAATCCGCATCATATACCGCCGCATGATAATCGTCAGTTCCTCATGAGGGCATTTTTCATATATATACAGCTGAATATCCGTAAAATTGATGACATGCAGATAAACCGGCCCCGCGTACCGGGATACGACTCTGGCCAGATCCACCACTTTCTGCTTCGCCCTCTCGCTGGTATAGGGCGGCGCGTGAAAATAGACCGCATCGATCTTAACGCCTCTTTTAGCGATCATGTAACCGGCCACCGGAGAGTCTATGCCCCCGGACAGGAGCAGCATGGCCTTGCCCCCTGTCCCCGCAGGCATCCCTCCGGGACCCGGAATAATTTCCGAATAAATATGAATCTTTTCCCTGATCTCAATATTCAGCAGGATATCCGGGTTGTGGACATCCACATGCATCTCGGGAAAAGCCTCTAATACCGCGCTGCCGATCCCGGCGCTTATGGTCATGGAGTCCATAGGATAATTTTTTCTGGCGCGCCTTGAGACGACCTTGAAAGATTTGTTTTTATCCGGGTAGACCTCATTCAGATAGTCCGTCACGTCCCGGCAGAGTTTTTCAAATCCTTCATCCTCCACGTGCACCACCGGGCAGATGCCGGAGATGCCGAATACTCTCCTTAGACGCTCCACTGTCTCGTCGAAATCAAACGCCGTCTGCGCGTCCACGTAAATGCGTCCCTGCGCCTTGCTGACCAGGAACTCTCCCTCGCATTTTTTCAGAGCGTATTTGATCTGCTGTACCAGCGCATCCTCAAATAAATATCTGTTCTTTCCCTTGACGCCGATCTCGGCGTATTTTATCAAAAATGATTTATACATGCCTTTCCTCTCTGATTATTTTCTGGTGTATTTTCGAAGCATGGGAACTATATCATACAACACGGATAAGGTATAGTCAATCTCCTCCTGGGTGGTAAATATCGACATACTGAAACGGACGGTGGAACCCAGCAGTTCTTTTTCCAGACCAATGGCACGGAGCGTGGCAGATGACTGCGGTTTATTGGAGGAACATGCGCTGCCCGCCGACACATAAATGCCCTTATCCTCCAGCGCATGCAGAAGCACCTCGCTGCGGATTCCCCGCACGGACACGCTGACAATATGGGGTGCGCCGTCACGCCCCTCTGGTCCGTTGACCGTCACATCCTCCAGCTTTGACAGGCCCCTGACAAAGCGCTCTTTCAGCAGGTACAGTCTGTCCGTATCCTCATCCAGGTGCGCATACACCATTTCCGCCGCTTTGGCCATTCCGGCGATCCCCGGAACATTTTCGGTGCCGGAGCGCAGATTCCGCTGCTGCCCGCCGCCATACATAATCGGGCGGATCTTGACTCTCTCTCCCACATACAGAAAGCCCACGCCTTTCGGCCCATGGATCTTGTGGCTGCTGGTGGACAGCAGATCCACGCCGAGCCTCTTCGGGTAGATACGCTCCTTGCCGAAACCCTGCACCGCATCCACATGCAGCAGGGCAGCCGGATTCATCCGTTTGATCAGGCTTCCTGCCTCCGCGATGGGCTGCAGCGTGCCGATCTCATTGTTGGTATACATAATGGATACCAGAATCGTATCCTGGCGGATGGCCTTTCTCAGATCTTCTATGCTGATCCTGCCCGTATTGTCCACCGGCAGATAGGTCACCCGGAATCCCTGATCCTCCAGATATTTCATGGTCTGCAAAACGGCAGGATGTTCAACCTGCGTTGTGATCAGGTGTCTGCCCGCTCTGTAATTGGCCAGTGCGCATCCGATCAGCGCCAGATTGTCGGATTCCGTGCCTCCCGAGGTAAAGTAGATTTCTTTCTCGCTGACTTTCAGCAGCCTTGCCAGCGTCTCCGAAGCATATCGGATATATTGTTCGCTCTCCACGCCCTTGTGATGCATGCTGGACGGATTGCCGTAATGTCCGCACATGATCTCTGTCATCCATTCCGCCACCTCGGGAAATACCCTGGTGGTCGCGGAATTATCTAAATATATTTCCATCGCCTGAACTTCGCTCCTTCAACTGCTATCTATAAATATCATATGCATATTCTGCCGATTGGTGTCATATAGACCGCTCCGCACAGCTTTCGCATCCGGCTCTCTCTATTCCTCCAGCCTGTACATGATCCACGACATCACTGTAAGTCCCGCCGTCTCCGTGCGCAGGATCCTCCTGCCCAGCGTAATGGGCTCCACGCCGCATGCGGCGGCCTTTTCTGCCTCCGCCTGATCAAAACCGCCCTCCGGTCCGATAAAAACGGCAATATCCTGTCCCGGCGCCAATCCTTCTATGGCCTTTTTTGTCCGTTCCATGCCCTCCGCCAGTTCATAGGGCATCAGCCGCACCTCCATGCCCGATGCAGCCTGCAGCGCCCTGTCAAAATCCATCACCTCTGCGAT
>JAAVAG010000207.1 GCA_014804185.1 Lachnospiraceae bacterium | reverse complement strand
TGGAGAGAGGGGTGGATGTGGAACGTTTGAAAGAACGTCTGCATACGATTCAGAATAAAGGCAGTGATGAGACAAAGAAGCAAAAGAGGTGGGGAGGTCGCAGTAAGCGTGAAAAAGAAGTTAAGAAATAATATATTGCTGAAAATTCTTTCCCTGCTGATTGCATTCACATTGTGGCTGGTCGTAATCAATATTGATGATCCGGTGGATGAAAGAAGTTTCTCCAATATCAAGGTAAACTTTATCAATACGAATGTGCTGACCGACGAGAACCGGGTATATGAGGTGCTTGACGGTACCGGCGTGGTCAGAACCGTGCGTGTGGAGGCGCCCAGAAAACTGCTGGAAAATCTGACCGAAGCGGATATCGTGGCGGAGGCCGATTTTTCTAAGGTGACGGTCAATGAAACCATTGAGATTAAATTTTATTCCACCAGATCCAACGACGAAATCCGGAGCATTACGGGCAGCATAGATATGGTAAAACTGAATATTGAGGACAAAAGAACCAAGAGACTGTCGCTTTCGACAGAGACAAGTGGAGCGCCGGAGGAGGGTTACATTCTGGGGGCGATTACGCTGGTGGATCAGAACCGGATAGAGATATCCGGACCGGAATCCGTGGTATCCCGTGTTGTCTCTGCCGGAATCAAGGTGGATATCAGCGAGTCCAACAGCGATATTTCGACCTATGCGGATGTGATTCTGTATGATTCGGAGGGCAATGAGGTGGACGCCTCTTCTCTGGAGATGAATGCGAAATCGGTGCGCGTCAGGATACAGATTCTGGCCACCAGGGAAGTACCGCTGACTTATAAGGTTACAGGGGAACCTGCCAAAGATTATGCTGCCACAGGCGTCGTGGACTGCGATACGAAAACCGTGTGGATTGCGGGTACTCCCACAGCGATTGCGGGGATTAACCGTATTGAGATCCCTGCGGATGAGCTGGATATCAGCGGGAAAGAGCGGAATCTGACGGTGACAGTGGATGTCAGAGATTATCTGCCCGAAAATGTAACGCTGGTGGGCGACTTTGACGGAAAAGTGACTTTAACGGTACACATCGAGCAGATAAAAGAGCGGGAACTGAGAATACCCGCGAGCATGATACATCTGGCAGGCACACTGGAAGGATATCATGTGGAACTGGAGGGCAATACGGTGGAATACCGTGTGACTGTCAGAGGGCTGGAGGAGAACCTGAACAGCATCGACGTGTCGGCGCTGGAGGGCTATATAATGGTGACGAATGTGGTGGATGCCGGTGAGGAGGAAATTATACCCGGCGTCTATCCGGCCAAAGTCAATATTGATTTTGGCAGCGGCGTTTCTTTGAAAGAACCTATGATGGTGAATGTGACGATTCACAAAATAGAAGAATAAATTTAGAAAGGTATGAAAATATGGCACGTTTATTTGGTACAGACGGCGTAAGAGGGCTTGCAAACGAGGAACTGACTCCGCTTCTTGCCATGCAGCTGGGGCAGGCGGGCGCATATGTTCTGACCAGAGAAAAGGCACATAAGCCTACGATCATGGTGGGATGTGATACACGTATCTCAGGGGATATGCTGGCGAACGCTCTGATGGCGGGGGCATGTTCAGTGGGGGCAAACTGCGTTTATGTGGGAGTGCTTCCCACTCCGGCCGTAGCATATCTGACACGGAAATATAAGGTGGATGCGGGCGTTGTGATCTCGGCTTCTCATAATCCGGTGGAGTTTAACGGAATCAAGTTTTTTGACGGAGACGGGTATAAACTGCCGGATGCTCTGGAGGATGATATTGAGGCGCTCATCAATTCAGGGATGCAGGGGGTGACGTTTCCCACGGGGACGGGGATCGGAAAGATCAAGTATCGCACGGATGCCCGGGAGGAATATATCAATCATGCGGTTCGAACGGTGGATGTCAATCTGCAGGGAATAAAGATTGTAGTGGACTGTGCGGAAGGGGCCGCCTACTATACTTCTGTGGAGGCGCTCAAGGAACTCGGGGCACAGGTTGTGGCCATACATAACAATCCGGATGGCGCTAATATCAACTCCAACTGCGGCTCCACTCACATGGAGGAACTGCAGGCCAGAGTGGTTTATGAGAAAGCGGATGCGGGCCTGGCATTTGACGGAGATGCCGACCGGCTGCTGGCGGTGGATGAACACGGACAGCTGGTGGACGGCGATCAGATCATGGCCATCGTGGGCAATTATATGAAGAGCCGGGGAAAGCTGAATCAGGATGTGATTGTGGCCACTGTTATGAGCAATTTGGGATTTTTCCTGATGGCGGAAAAAAACGGGATCAGAGCGGAGCAGACAAAAGTGGGCGACCGATATGTTCTGGAGCGGATGCGGGAGATTGGAGCCAGTCTGGGCGGAGAGCAGTCAGGCCATGTGATCTTTTTGGATGAGAACACCACAGGAGACGGTTTGCTCAGTGCGCTCCACCTGTTGGAGGTAATGGTGAATACCGGTGAGAAACTGTCCGCACTGGCAGGCGTGATGGAGGTTCTGCCGCAGGCGCTGGTCAATGCGAAGGTAGCAAACCATAAGAAAGAACATTATATGGAATATCCGGAGATTGCCTCTGCAATCTCGGAACTGACCGATAAGTTTGCCGGAGAGGGAAGAGTGCTGATCCGGCCGTCCGGAACAGAACCTCTGGTCCGCGTGATGATTGAAGGTAAGGATAAACAGCAGATTCAGAGCGAGGCCGTGAGGCTGGCAAACCTGATCCAGGATATCATGTTCTGACCATGCGGCAAAAGGTCTTGTGGTCTTGCGGGATTGATGGTATAGTTTTAACAGAGTAATAAATTTGGAGGGAAGGTATTATGGTAAGTCAGAAAGTGGTCATTAAGAATCCGACGGGATTGCACTTACGGCCGGCCGGTATTTTGTGCAAGGAGGCCATGCAGTTCAAATCCCTGATAACCTTTTCGTATAAAGAAAATACTGCAAATGCGAAAAGTGTGCTGAGCGTACTGGGGGCGTGCGTGAAATGCGGGGATGAGATAACATTTGTATGTGAGGGCATAGATGAAGAAGCGGCGCTGAAAGCGCTGGTGGATCTGGTGAAGAGCGGACTAGGTGAATGAGACTGCACCGACGATGCGCATGAGAGAAAAACAAACCATGGTATATTATGCCAGAGAATAAAAAAGCCAGGCAAATCAACAATCGGATTTGCCTGGTTTCTTTTACTGATAAATTACATTTCTGCCGTCCTGGGCAATAGCGATATACGTCTTGCCGGGATTCAGCTGGATCTCGTTGCCGTTGTCGTCATAGTATTTGGTAGGCGCATAGTCGGAAGTTTTCTTCCAGGTAATGTGGATGCCCTTTCCATTGGTGAAATAGTAACCGTCACGCGTGTCGTCCACAACGTAGAAGAGCAGATATTTGTTGTCCGGACGATATTCCCAACCGGTGTTCTGCACGATCACGTTGGTAAATGTCAGCTGTTCTCCGGTTATTTCATCGATCTGCTCATTGCCGTACAGATATTTTTTGTAAACGCCGTTTGCCGCATCGTATTCCAGAGAGGAACGCGTGGTGGTAAATATTTTGGAGAGATCGATCTTCTCGGCGGTAAAAGAACCGGGAGCGCTTTCCAGGGTGTTGGGACTGTCAGCGGAGGCAAATTTGAAATGATCCGGCGTATAATACTGGCTGCGATGCTGCGACTCATAACCTTGTTTTTCAATTGCCTTGGTCAGATTGGGGCCGTCCGTGTATCCGTTGTGGATGGTGGGATGCTTGGGATCGGAACGCCAGAACGCGCTGCTTCCTGTTGCGGGAGAACTTTTATCGGATGTGCCCACGGAAACGGCAGTCAGATTGTTAACTTCCGGCCGGCTGACCAGATCCACCAGATAGAACGGTCCTCCCCAGTGAACAAAGAACGCATCCCATTCCATGCTCCAGTAACAGTAATAATCACGGCCGCTGCGGATATTTCCGATTTTTTCCAGATCCTGCCATTCTTCAATGACGCCCATCTGTCTGGACATCTCGCCTTCTTCCATGCACTCGTACAGAACGCCTGCCAGTCCGATACCATACTGCGGCTGAGAACCCTTATCCGTAGGGAACATAACCGCGATAGGTCTGGCCGAAGCGACATCTTCCTCCACCCAGAGGCCGGTGAGCGCGCTCCTTACCTTGCCATCGACAACAGTGGGTTCATCCGGAACCTGACTGTCGGGTTCATCGACAGAAGGATCTGTCTCCTCCGGTTCTGTAGAGGTGGGAACACTCTGTACAATATCATCGGGGCTTAACACCTCGTCAGAATCTTCCTGACCGCATCCCCCAAGGACAAGGGCAGTGGTAAGTGCGAGCATAAGAAATACTTTTGTCTTTTTCATAAACAATCCTCGCTTTCATTTGCAAAATCAGCATAAAAAAACGCTGACAGGCCAAGTATATCACAAATGAGCCGGATAGTCATTAGTAAATGTTGTTTTTGAGAGTAAAAAAAGTAAAAATTAAGAATTTTTAACAAATCGACGGGTAAAAAGTTAAGATTGATAAAGCGAATAGATAATAGTATACTATTAGGGATATAAGTAGGGATGAAATGCCCGCTGAAGCGGGCAGGAGGTATCAAAATGGAAAAAACTGCGTTTATCACGGGAATTTCGGGACAGGACGGTTCTTATCTGGCGGAAATTCTGTTGGAAAAAGGATATGAGGTGCACGGTCTGGTACGCAGACACAGCACGGAGAATCTGGACAGAATCCGTCATCTGACCGGGGCGGCGGAGTATAAAGGGAGGCTGTTTCTGCATTATGGGGATCTGACAGATTCCAGCAACTTGACGGCGCTGATAGCCGAAATAAAGCCGACGGAGGTCTATAACCTTGCGGCGCAGTCTCATGTGGGAATTTCTTTTGAAGTGCCTGAATATACGGCGCAGGCTACGGGAGTGGGAACGCTCCGGCTTTTGGAGGCCGTGCGCCTTTACATGCAGGGCAGCGGCGGGAACTGCCGTTTCTATCAGGCGTCCACCTCCGAACTGTTCGGCGGTCTTCCGGAAACGGCGCCGCAGAGTGAAAAGACTCCCTTTTATCCCAAGAGTCCCTATGGAGCGGCAAAGCTGTACTCCTACTGGATCACGGTAAATTACAGAGAGTCCTATGGGATGTTTGCCTGCAACGGGATCCTTTTTAATCATGAGTCCCCCAGAAGAGGGGAAAATTTTGTCACCCGCAAGATCACCCTGGCGATTGCCAATATTATGGCCGGCAGGCAGGAAAAGCTTTCTCTTGGCAATATGAACGCAAAACGTGACTGGGGTTTCGCCGGTGATTATGTCAAAGGTATGTGGCTGATGCTGCAGCAGGATACGCCGGGCGATTACGTGCTTGCCACAAACGAGACGCATACGGTGCGTGAGTTTGTGACCAGAGCCTTTGGAAAGCTGGGCATAGAGATCAGATTTGAGGGAAATGGTGTGGAGGAAAAGGGATATGACGCAGCCACGGGAAGACTGCTGGTGGATGTGGATCCGCAGTTTTATCGTCCTGCGGAAGTGGAGTATCTCTGGGGGGACGCCTCCAGGGCCGAAAGTGTGCTGGGGTGGAAACGGGAGACGGACTTTGACGGACTGGTGGAAATGATGGTGGAAGCGGATATGAAACAGATCTGCGGAGACAACTGGAGAAAATGCGGACTGCCTGTTCTGTAGAAAGGGATGGATGTTTTACATGGATATACAAAAATCGGATAAAATTTATGTGGCAGGCCACCGCGGCCTGGTGGGAAGCGCTATTGTGCGGAGCCTGCAGAGAGCGGGATACGGTAATGTGGTCGGAAAGAGCCATCGGGAACTGGATCTGACGCAGCAGGCTGCGGTGCGCGCTTTTTTTGAACAGGAGAGGCCGGACGTGGTTGTGCTGGCGGCGGCAAAAGTGGGCGGGATTCATGCAAACGAGACGTTTCCAGCGGAATTTGCATATGAAAATATGCAGATCCAGTGCAATGTGATTCAGTGCGCCCATGATTTTTCCGTCAAAAAACTGCTCTTTCTGGGAAGCACATGCATCTATCCCAGACTTGCCCCGCAGCCCATACCGGAGGAGGCCCTGCTGACAGGGCCGCTGGAGCCCACCAACGAGGCGTATGCCATCGCCAAAATCGCGGGGCTGAAGATGTGCCAGTTTTATAAGCGGCAGTATGGGGATCATTTTATCAGCTGTATGCCCACGAATCTGTACGGACCCCATGACAACTATGATCTGCAGGGTTCTCATGTGCTGCCCGCCATGATACGCAGGTTTCATGACGCCAAAGAAGCGGGGGCTGAGGAAGTGGAACTGTGGGGGACGGGCGCTCCCCTGAGAGAATTTTTATACGTGGACGATATGGCGGACGCTTGTCTGTTTCTGCTGGAACATTACGACGGGGAGCAGCACGTGAATATCGGGACAGGCAGAGAGATCACAATCAGGGATCTGGCGCTGCTGGTGCAAAAGACGGTGGGATATACGGGCAGGATCAGATGGAATACCGCTATGCCGGACGGAACGCCCAGAAAACTGTGCGATGTGTCCAGACTGCATGCGCTGGGGTGGCATCACAGGGTGGAACTGGAGGAAGGCGTGGAGCGGGCTTATCGGTGGTATTGTGAAAATGTCCGGACAGCCCGCAGGGAATGCGGAGAAAACAGATGAGAGTTTACGGAGTGATTATGGCGGGCGGCGGAGGAACCAGATTCTGGCCGCTGAGCCGCAGGCAGCTTCCCAAGCAGTTTTTAAGTGTGACAGGCAGGGACGCTCTGATAAACGAGACATTTGACCGGCTGGCGGAAGTGGCGCCGCCGGAGAACATTTTTGTGGTAACAGGAACGGCATATGCGCAAAAGGCCATGGATATCATGAACGGGCGGATAGGGAGTGAGAGGATTCTGGAGGAGCCTCAGGCCCGCGGCACGGCTGCCTGTATCGGATATGCGGCAATGGAACTGCTGCATAAGTATGGAGACGGCGTTATGTGTATCATGCCGTCGGATCACTATATAGAGGATGAAGCAGGGTACTGCCGTGTGCTGCGCCGGGCTGTGGAACTGGCCGCGGAGAGGGACGCTCTGGTGACTGTGGGAATTAAGCCGCAGTATCCTGCCACCGGGTACGGCTATATCCGCAGCAGTGCCGTAATGGGAACGGACGGCAGGCCGGAAGATTATCGGAAAATAGAGGAATTTGTGGAAAAGCCGCCCCGCATTGTGGCGCAGGAGTATTTAAGTCTCGGCGGATATGCCTGGAACAGCGGGATGTTTGTGTGGAAAGCGTCCGTGATCCTGGACTGTTACAGACGGCTTCTGCCCGATATCTATGAGTACTTAAGCGAGATCAGCCGGGCTTTCGGCAAGCCGGAGGAGAAAGAGGTTCTGGGCAGGGTATACCCAAAAATCCCCCGAAATACCATTGATTACGGAATCATGGAACGGGCGGAGGGCGTGCTCATGCTGGAGGGAGACTTTGGCTGGAACGATGTGGGCAGTCTGGATGCGCTGGCACTGTTTGGGGAGGCGGACGCACATGGCAATGTGTGTATGGGGGAAAGCCTGATGATCGACACAGGCAGGACGATCTCCTATTCCAGCGGCAGGCTGATTGCCGCCGTGGGCGTGGAGGATCTGATGATCGTGGAGACGCCGGACAGCATTCTGGTCTGTCCGAAAAACCGGGCGCAGGATGTGAAAAAGGTTGTGGAAGAACTGCAGGCAAAGGGATATGAGAAATATTTGTAAGGGAGATACTCTATGAGGCTGCTGAGCGTAATTGTGCCGTGCTACAATGAGCAGGACAATATCGAATATTTTTATCAGGAATTTTTGAATAATCAGGATTTTTTTCAAACGGAAGGGATCACATTCGAAATTCTGTATATTGACGACGGCTCTAAGGACAAAACGGCGGAGGAAGTCAGAAAGCTGCATGAAGCGGATGAGAGGGTGCATCTCATCTCTTTTTCCAGAAACTTTGGGAAGGAGGCCGCCATCTATGCCGGACTGCAGAAATCCGGAGGCGATTATGCGGTGGTGATGGACGTGGATCTGCAGGATCCGCCGTCTCTGCTGCCGGAGATGTTTTCCTGGCTGGAGCAGGGCTATGACTGTGTGGCAACCAGGAGGGTGACTAGGAAAGGCGAGCCGCCCATCCGCTCCTTTTTTGCAAGAAGGTTTTACAAACTGATGAAGAAAATATCCAAAACCGAGATCATGGACGGCGCCAGAGATTACCGTCTGATGACCAGACAGGTGGTGGATGCGATTCTGGCAATGGAGGAGTATAACCGTTTCAGCAAGGGAATCTTTGGCTGGGTCGGATTCGAGACCAAATGGCTGGAGTATGAAAATATAGAGCGGACCAGGGGAGAGACCAAGTGGAGTTTCTGGAAGCTGTTGGTATACTCCCTGGACGGGATCACCGCTTTTTCCACGGTGCCGCTGTCTTTTGCCGCGGTAATGGGGGTGTTGTTCTGTGCGCTGGCCGTGGCGCTGATTGTGTTTATTATTGTCAGGACGCTGCTGTTCGGCGATCCGGTTTCCGGCTGGCCTTCGCTGGTCTGCATTATTTCCCTGATCAGCGGCGTGCAGTTGTTCTGTATGGGAATCATGGGGCAATATCTGGCGAAGACGTATATGGAAGTAAAAAAACGTCCGATTTATCTGATAAAGGAAGAATTGTGATACCTGATATTGTGTTTTAATGATGTAAACCCCCGCTATATGTCGATAAATGCGACGAAAAGGGCTTTTCAGTTTTCGACAAATGTGATAAGATGTATCCAGCATCGCGGTAATGGGCAATACTCGACATATTATAAGGAAGGGGAATTCGTTTGGATATTGCTAAATTTTCTGATATAGAGTTGGAAAAATACATAACGAGAATCATGCTGGACATAGGGGTTCCGGCACATCTGAAAGGTTATCACTATCTGCGGGATGCCATTCTGCTTTCAGGGAGAGACATGGAG
>JAAVAG010000206.1 GCA_014804185.1 Lachnospiraceae bacterium | reverse complement strand
CCATTTGTCTTGAATCGCAGCAATGGAATTTTATACAATTCCAATATGTGGTTTTTGAGCAGATCACGTGAAGCCTGTATGGTATCTGCCTTATGATATACATATCCATCAACTTCAATAGCCAGTATCGGTTTCTTACCATTTCTGTTGTACAGTAGAAAATCTATATGTGTGGCAGGATTCATGGCATATTGGCGCTCTTTTTCATTTAATAGATCAGGGACTCTAATCAGCAGATTCATCGGATAATGGTCTATCACCTCCAGACAATTGTACTTGTCCACAGACAGTATGTCCTCAATCAGTGAAAACATCAGGTTCTCCGAATCATACTCTGAAACTTTTCTATGTTTTTGCAGATGTGCTTTCCTTTCTTGTGAATATTGTTTATACAGGTAATCAAATATTGAATAAATCTTACTGTCAATAATCTCAAAATTATTGTACCTGATATAATCAATCAGATCCGTTATATTTCTTTCTTTTACTTGTTCATTTCCTGTAACGATCAGCAACAGTCTCTTTTTCGCTCTTGAAACCGCCACATTAATCAAATATGGATCATCTGCAAAATCAGAAATTTCATCATCTACTGTTGATATAATAATCGTATCTTTTTCCTTGCCTTGAAATTTATGTACTGTTGCTGCATCAATATCTTTAAACTCTCTCTCAAGGGCCTCTACCTGATTTTTATATGGCGCAATAATTCCAGTTTCTACCGTATTTGTGACATATTCTGGTATGATCTCATTTTTAATTACATCAATTTGTCTCTGATTATAATGATCACGGACGTGATTTCCCGGCACAGTTTTCACCACGGTGAGCACATCTTTTTCGCCCCTGTCCTCTGTCATTATAATTAATTCGCCCTTGTAAAACTTTTGATTGCAGAAATTAATTATTTTAGGATGGCATCTGTAATGCTCCCGTAGCATTGTCTGCGTTACATCCGGCATCACATCTAATACTGACTGTAAAAAGCTTTTTGTAAATTGATATCCTTTATTAATATGAAAACTGTCAAATATCGCTTTCGCCCTTTCCTTAATATCATCCGCAACAACATTGGGCAACTGTTTAGTATCTCCTACAATAACAACATTCTTTGCACATGACAGCGCTAGCGCACCTGTTGCAACATCCACCTGCGATGCTTCATCCATAATGAGATAGTCGTACACCACATTTGTATTCAGACTGTTTCTTGATGAAAATGTTGTACTTAAAATAACCGGATATTCATCCAAAACATTCTGCGGGTTTTTCCATAAATCCTCTTCATCAAATACGACGCGCTTGCCTCTTCTTTCATACTTTTCTGCCAGTTTGCCTTTCAGTAATTTCATTGACTGACTACACAAATCTTCAAGCAGGCTACTGTCAATGCCTTGTAGATACATTTCAAGCTCTTCAATCTCCCTGTTTATCTCAACCTGCTTCGCATAATAATACATGACCTGAAATGTAGTGATTATTCTGGCAATATCCTGTTTATAGAAATACATATCCGAAATTCCGTATTTCAAGAAGTTCTTGATTTTAAACAGAAACCCTGTTTTCTGTTTTTTCTCTGAAATGCTTTGACATTCCTGCCACAATTCCATCCAACACTTTGCCGAAAGCTTTTTCCTGGTTTTTACACGTCCTGTATCAACATTCATTTCCTTTACGTGTTGCTTAAAATACTCAAGTTCGATTGCCAGCTGTGATCTTTCCTGCTTTAAACATGCTGATTTCTCCTGCTTATCAAAAATGTCTTTTAACTGTATAGATTTATCCCATACGTTTTTCTGTAAGTCACCTGGATTTTCTTCCAGTTTCCATGATCCGAAATCCGGGTAACTTACGTCCTGCTGTTCAATAAATGCTTTCTTATTCTTTGAACTGCCTAATGTTGCCACTACAAAACCCAAATTGTATTTTGAAGAGGACAGCTTCTCGTATACATTCTCAGTGGCAGAATTGTTATTAGAGACAACCTGCACTGTTTTTCCCTGCATCAATATATTAGCAATAATATTCAGTATAGTCTGTGTCTTTCCCGTACCAGGGGGGCCTTGAATTACGCTGATCTGGTTTTCCAGAGCATTCTTAACAGCTTTGTATTGGCTGTTGTTACATCCGAATGGAAAAATAGGTATATACTCACATGTCTTTTTATGATATTGCAGTGAAGACGGGTACAAATACTTTGCCAACGCTGTATCATTCCCCACAAAAGATATTTTTTCAAACCTCTTAGAAAGTATTTTTTCTCCTGTTTCTTCGTTCTTAAGATCACTTAAACCTGCAATTTGCTTTATATATTCAAATACATTCTCGGCGTGATGTTGGTTTAAGCAGGATTCCACAATACTCAATTCTCTCTGGGAATAATCTTTCTCACTGCCATCGCCAAAGCAAATGTGCCAGTATGTGTCATATTTACTACGAAAAATGTATATTGCTTCTATATCATAAAAATCATGACCTGCCCGGCTTATTCGGTACATACTCGGATTTAACACTTGTGGTTCTTTCAGCCATTCCACGTTAGAATATGCATATGCATACTTCTTTCCGTTAACAAACTCTACCTCCATCTTTTGGGTAACTGCATTATACCGGCAAAATCTGATTTCGGATGTCTTTATTTCGCCTTTTATAATAATCATGTGTTTTCTCGCGTTCATCTATTTCCCCTTTTCGCTGTTTCTATTATATGTGGCATTATATATGGTTTCAATCATTTTTATTATATAACATAAGCATAGCCCAATTCGAGTTACTTGTCAGCCATTTTATTTCTTATTATTTTTTTCTTGTTTCCGATTTTTTTTATTCCTTTTAAGTTGACAAATAACCTTTTTTGTATTTTAATACTGCTCATACAATAAACAGAAAAGGAAGTATATACTATGGCATTGGCGCAAACAAGGGTTTACACCGAAGACGATTATTACAACCTCCCGGAAGATGTTCGGGCCGAACTGATTGAGGGTCAACTGGTTTATAACCAATCAGCGCCTTCAACAACCCATCAAATCATACTGAGCGAACTGCATACGGCCATAAATAATTACATCAAGTCAAAGAGCGGTTCCTGCCGCGTCTTTCCTGCTCCTTTTGCGGTCAAATTACACAAAAACAGAAAAACCATAGTTGAACCGGACATAAGCGTTATTTGTGATCGCGGCAAAATCACAGATAAAGGCTGCACAGGGGCACCTGACTGGATTATCGAAATCATTTCCCCCGGCAATCCTGGGCATGACTATATTCGCAAACTGAATCTGTACGCTGATGCAGGTGTCCGTGAATACTGGATTGTGGACCCGCGCACTGAAAAAGTATTCGTTTATTATCTGGAGCAGCCAGATTTCCAAATCGGAACTTATACTTTCCATGATAAAATTAAAGTCAACATTTACGAAGATTTATGGATTGACTTCCAGGAACTGGACTTATAGCCCGGCAGCAGACTTTCCGGTCCGTTACCAAACAACGGATGTCACGCTCCGCGAGCCATCCTTATGTTTAACAAACGCTGTCACGCTCCGCGAGCCAGCTTATTGTAAAAAGAAAAGGCATGTGAAAAAGAAACACATGCCTTTTCTTTTATTTATTCAAGTTCCAGCGTGACTTCCCATTCGCCTTTCACAAGGCCTTCGTTCCTGTAGAAAATGCCATACAGGCGCATATTCTCCAGTTCCTCTTCGTCAACAATAAACCAATGTTCTTCAAAAGAAAAACTCTCCCCCTCTATTTTTTCATTCCATCCCACTTTGAAATCCTCAACGCGTTTTTCCCCTTCGGAATCAACCAGAAAGAACGCTGTATGCCGATCCGCCTCTTCAAATGTTCCTCTGCAGACCTGCACCCGCAGAACCCCGTCCAGATACCCACTCCCCACGATCGTAAGTTCGTCAGCCAGCCCGGCATCCGCCCTCCGGACATCCATCACCTGAGCCGTTGGCCGCGGATCATCAGGAATGTCCTCCGTCTTCTCGAAGACATTTTTCTCTTTGTAATAGGCATAACCTTCTGAACTGCCCGTGCGGCCGCTCAATCTTTCTTCCCTTGTCGCCGGATCCCTCACCATAGTATCCAGGGAAATCCACTGTTCCTCCTCTGAGATATCGGTCAGCAGCCGATACGCCGTAAAAACCATCTTCGCTTTGTCCATCTTTTGAACAGCCGTCAGATCCATCTTAAAATAGGCCTTATCCGACGCTTCGTCATATCCCAGGAAACTGTGGCCGCCGATACTGCTCTCACCCCCGTAGCTTTGTATTCCATAGTTTTCCAACAGTTCCACGGCTCCATGGATCAAGTCATCGCCGCCCTCTTCGTCCGAAAAAGAGACTACGACATGGGCCGAATTCCCTTCCACATTAATGGCTTCCACCTGCATGACAATTCCCTGGCTGGTGCAGCTGTATTCCACGGGCAGACAGTAATCCGCCAGGGATGGCGCATATTTTGCCACCATCTCGTAAAATGACGGCGCCGCTTTTGCCACAACGGGCAGAAATATCAGGGCCAGCAGGCATATGGCCGCAGCAGCCGCCGTTCCGGTTCCGGCTATGGTAAAAATCCTCCGGGACCGTATTTCCCCCCTGTTCCCCTCCAGGAGTCTTTCCATGCATTCCTCCCTGGGAACAATCCGATCATAAGCCTGTTTATATCTGTTTTTAAAAGTTTTATCATCCATATTTCATTCTCCTTCTTAAAATTCTGTCTCTCCGTTCCTCTGCCGCATCCCTTTCGCAGACAGCCGATACTTTATAACAATACCTTCAGCTTTTCTCTTGCCCTGGTCAATTGTGTTCTTACAGTAGATGGCTTCATGCCCAGCACCTTTGCAATTTCCTCGGTGGATAATTCCTCATAATAGAAAAGATGAATAACAATTCTATATTTTCTTGGCAGTCTTTTCACAAGGCCAATGATTTCATCCTCCGTCTCCTCTGCTCCCGCTGCAGTCCGGCCGTCCAGTTCTTCTTCTACAAGGCCTACCTCCCTCTGCCTCCACGCCTTCTTCCAGAAATTTCTGCACAGATTCACCGTCACCCGCAGAAACCATGCCCTCTCATGCTCAGAATTTTCAAACTTTGGCCGCTTTTTTAAGTACTGTACAAAGACGTCCTGATGAATATCCTCCGCGTCATATCTGTTTTTGAGCAGGGAAAATGCCATGCGGTATACCATATCGGAATATTTTTTGATTACTTCCAAATCATCCGCGCGCAATGATTTTTTATCCATCTTCCTCACCCTCCTTTCACTGATAATACAATTTCACTCCCTGTAATGCTACAGAAATAAAAAAATAAATCAAAAAGCTGTCATTATTTTTTTATGACAGCTTTTCAAAATTCCCTTTTTCTTATTCAAAGTTTATAGTTGATTCTCATATACTGCTTCAGTTGGTCATACAAGTTTTCCCTTGTTCCGGCCATAATATCTTTTTTCGCCTTTTATAAGACGACAAACCGCCGCGATATTCATAGTTTGTTCTGGGCACCCTACTGGTCAGAACACAACGCGAATCCAGGATTGGCTTACCGCCTAAATACTGGTTTAGCGGGCCTTTGGCACAGTGCATTTCGCTTTGTCCTTCTGCTACAACATTAACCCGTATCATAATGGCAGACCCCCCAGCACATTTTTCTCCCACAACTCACTCAGGGTGTATTCATCTAGCCACTCCCGCAGTTCTGCCTCTTTGTGCCGCTTTAAGACGCTGCATTGGTTTACACTGTCATACTCTGCTGTAATGACATCCTTGCAGGAAAATTCGTTCAGCAGGAGAGGGGATTGCGTGGACACAATGATTTGGGATGTTTTGCTTGCCATTCGCATTTCCTTAGCAAGTATGGAAATGGCATAGGGATGCAGCCCAATTTCAGGCTCATCCAAAATAATGGTCATAGGTGCTGTTACCGCTGGTTGCAGCAGCAATGTTGTGAGCGCCACAAACCGAAGCGCACCATCAGAGAACTGATGTGGGCCGAAAATTTCTTCACATCCGGCTTGCCTCCAGTTCAATGGCAGGTATCCATTTGGATTTGGTTCCAATACAAAATCATAAAACTGCGGGAGAACTATTCGAATATAGCGCAAAATACGTTCGTAATACTTTGTGAAATCCGGGTTTTCTCTCATATTGTACAGAAAAGCTGCGATATTTCCACCATCTGAACGGAGATATGTCCCGTCTGCCATACTGGCATTGCTGCGAATACGTGCATTGATTGTCGTATCAT
>JAAVAG010000205.1 GCA_014804185.1 Lachnospiraceae bacterium | reverse complement strand
CTTTATGTCAATCCCGGTTCCCTGGGGGCCGCCGTAGACGGTGTGGGGCGCCGGGCGCAGTTTGCCGTTCTGTATGGGGACGGACAGGCATGGTTACCCAGGCTCTGCAGTATTCCCTATGATCTGGATGCGTATCTGCGGGATTATGAGGAGAGCGGGCTGGACGCGTGCGGCATGGTGCTAGGCAGAGCGTTTCGGAAAACCTTGCTTACTGGCGTCAATTACTTTTTTAAGGCCGTGGAGACGGCGGAACTTCTCTTTCATAAACCGCTGCCGGAGATGACGGAGGAAGAGTGGCAGCAGGCAGCAGGGAGGCTGGGACTGTGAAATTTTTACTGGTGGCGGTTAACGCCAAATACATTCATTCCAATCCGGCGGTTTACAGCCTGCGTGCATATGCGGGGGAAAAACTGCGTCCCTGTGTGGCGGTTGCGGAGTATACCATCAATCACCGCATGGAGGATATACTGGAGGACATTTATCTTCAAAAACCGGATATTGTCGCTTTTTCCTGCTATATCTGGAACTGGAATATGATACAGCGGATCTTTGTGGAACTGCATAAACTCCTGCCGAAGCTGCCCATCTGGCTGGGCGGGCCGGAGGTGTCCTTTGACGCGGAGGAGATATTGGAGCGTTACCCCATGCTGACGGGCGTCATGGCGGGGGAGGGAGAGGAGACTTTCCGGGAACTGCTGGAGCATTATGCGGCGCTGTGGGAAAATAACGGCGGCGTTGCCGCGGAAGTTCCCGATGTGCGGGACGGATCTGCCGCCTGCCGGGGAGAAGCGTATCTTGCGGATATACCGGGTCTGGTGATGCGAACCGGCAGAACCGGACAGCGGATGCCTGTGGAGATGGATGCGCTCCCTTTTCTGTATGAGGATCTGCAGATTTTTGACAACCGGATCATTTATTATGAGTCCGGACGGGGATGTCCCTACAGGTGCAGTTACTGTCTTTCTTCCATTGACAAAAGGGTACGGCTGCGCGGGATCGACGATGTGAGGCGGCATCTGCAGTTTTTTCTGGATCACAGAGTTCCTCAGGTCAAATTCGTGGACAGGACTTTTAACTGTGATCATGCCCATGCCATGGCCGTGTGGCAGTACATTCTGGAGCACGACAACGGCATTACTAATTTTCATTTTGAGATCGCGGCGGACATCCTGCGGGAGGAGGAGATCGCGCTGCTGGGGCGGATGCGCCCGGGACTGGTGCAGATGGAGATCGGCGTGCAGACCGTCAATCCGCTTTCGCTGCGGGAAATCCGCAGAAAAACGGACCTGGACAGGCTGGAGCGGGCTGTGGAAAAGGTGCGGAACGGGAGAAATATCCATCAGCATCTGGATCTCATTGCGGGACTTCCCTATGAGGACTATGACAGTTTTCGCCATTCCTTTGACCGGGTATATTCCATGAAGCCCCATCAGCTGCAGCTGGGGTTCCTGAAAGTACTGAAAGGTTCTTATATGCACGAGAGAGCCCGGGATTATGGGATGGCATATCAGTCCGAGCCGCCCTACGAGGTGCTTTATACCCGCTGGATGTCCTATGAAGATATCCTGCGGCTGAAAAAAATAGAAGAGATGGTGGAGATCTATTTTAACAGCAGCCAGTTTACCCATACGCTTCCCTGCCTTTTGCGGAATTTTGCGGGTCCGTTTGCCATGTATGAGGCGCTGGCGGATTTTTATGCCCGGTGGGACGGCGCGCAGGAGGGCTGTGTCAGCGGCTTTCGGGGCGGTCCCGCCAGAGTGCGGCGGTATGAAATGCTGCTTGCGTTTGCGGAAAAATATGACGCTGCGGGATTGGAACTGTACAGACAGCTGCTGCTATATGACCTGTATCTGCGGGAAAACCCAAAGAGCAGGCCGGTATTCGCACCGTCTCTGGAATTACATCGTGACAGAATACGGGAGTTTTATGCGGAGGAGGAGCGGAGCAGGGCGCTCCTGCCGGGATATGCGGGCTGCGATGCCAGACAGCTGTCCAGAATGACGCATCTGGAGCCGTTTTCCGATCCGGTGTGGGAGGAGCCGGATGTGGATCCGGATACTTTGCCAAGTGTGCCTGCCGGCGGGGAAGAATGCGGGCATTCATGCAGATATGTTTTGTTTGATTATCGGGAGCGGGATCCTCTGACCGGAAATGCCCGCACGGTGGTGGTGGACATACCGTGATGATGAAAGCGGCACAGTGAGTGAGAGAATGAACATGGAGATAGAAAAGACGATGGACTTTGTCTGCATCGATCTGGAAACCACGGGGCTGAATCCCAAAACGGACAGAATTATTGAGATCGGCGCCGTGAAAGTGGAGGACGGGAGGCAGACAGGGATTTTTGAAACTTTTATCAATCCGGGCAGGAAGCTGGAGGAAAAGATTACGGCTCTGACGGGTATTTGCGACGAAGACCTGCGGGATGCGCCAAAGATCGGAGAGGTGCTGCCAAAGCTGCTGGAATTTTCGGGAGAACGTGTGCTGCTGGGACACAGTGTGCTGTTTGACTATTCGTTTCTGAAAAAGGCGGCGGTAAACGACCGGCTGGCATTTGAACGGACGGGGATTGATACGCTGAAGATTGCGCGGAAATATCTGGCGCATCTGGAAAGCCGCAGTCTGGACGCGTTATGCCGCCACTATGGGATACCCCATCGGGCGCACAGGGCGCTGGAGGATGCCCGCGCCACGACGGCGCTTTATGACAGGCTTTGCGGACAGTTCCTGACGCCGGAGACAGCGGCGGATTTTTGCCCGAAACCGCTGATCTATCAGGCAAAGAGAGAGACGCCGGCGACAAAAAGTCAGATAGAAAGGTTATATAAACTGTTGGACAGACATAAACTGAATATAGATGCGGATCTGTCCGGGCTTACCCGGAGTGAAACTAGCCGCTATACGGACCAGATCCTTGCAAAGTACGGACGATAGTGGATTTCAGTGCGGAATTTAAAGTGTCCGCCGTTTCGATCAGGGTATCTATCTTTTCCGGCTGGTTTTTCTGCAGATAAATATCCGCCAGAAGATAATAGCTTCTGCTCACATCGGTGCGGGTGGAGACAGCAAATTCCAGCACTTTCTGCGCTTCGTCCACAAGATTATTATCATAGAGCAGCACAGCCCATTTCTGCAGTGTGCAGACAAGAGAAGTGTAATTCTGGTCATAGCCTGTCAGAAGATCGATATTGGGCGCACCGTAGCGCAGTTTCAGGTCAGTGTTGGTGATGCCGGTAAAATTAACAATTTTTTGACCGCTTAAATTCTCCAGTATTCGGCGGCATTCGGCGGCTTCCTCCAGATCGGGAAGGGCATCCATGGACAGGTCTTCCAGTGGGACGGAAATATAATCCAGGTCATCCAGCGGTTTTCGGCGGACACTGTTGGCCATATTTTCGCGCTCCCAGAAAGATTGTTCCTGTTTTTTGCTCTGTTTGGTATGTTTTTTGTTTTCATAGGCGATCAGCGCGCCGAACAGAATTACACTTGCCAAAATATATGGTTTCATAGTATAATATCCTTTCAGTAGAATTTGTGAAAAGTCAGTTGTAGTCCGGGCTGCGGCTTATATCTGCGGACCGGCAGAAAGGTGTGGTTGCTGATATGAATAATAAAAAGAGACGGATCGTCTCAGCTGTTATTATTATTTTTCTGATACTTGCAATGGTGGTTCCGATGCTAACCTCCATTATATATTAAGTTTTTTTTTCTGTAAACATGGATTTTGTGCGCGGCGTGAAAGGATGACCGCGGGAAAGCAGAGGCTGTTGATATGAGAAAAGTATGGTTTGGGGTTCTTGCTGCCGCTGTATTTGCGGCTGGTCTGCTGGGCTGGGGAATGAAAGTGCAGGCCAGAGAGGACGGCCGGATCAAGACGGGCGTTCTGGTGGGCTGGGCGGAGGATCAGCGTGTGATGGATCTGTCCGGTATGACGGCCATGGAAGCGGAAAATGCCATCGCCGAATATATTGAGCAGCTGAAAAGTGTGGAACTTACTCTGATAGCCGGAGGCGGCAACGAGGTGTCGGTGACTGTGGGACAGCTGGGAATTTCCTGGGCAAATCCGGAGATTGTGCAGGAGGCGGTGCAGCTGGGCACACAGGGAAATGTGATACAGAGATATAAGGCGCTGAAAGATCTGGAGCATAAGAACAAGGTGTTCGAGATCCGGTTGAAAGCCGATGAACAGGCAATTCAGGCATTTTTGGAGGAGAACTGCACACAATATGACCAGACGGCGGTAGATATGTCGCTGCGCAGAGAG
This sequence comes from Lachnospiraceae bacterium, assembly GCA_014804185.1. Taxonomy (GTDB): domain Bacteria; phylum Bacillota; class Clostridia; order Lachnospirales; family Lachnospiraceae; genus Acetatifactor. Next base: position 3,180 of record JAAVAG010000205.1, on the reverse strand, counting down.
AACGGGGAATTTGTCATTGTGGATGGACAGCCGGGCTATGCGCTGGATGTGGAGGCCTCCGCCGCTATGGTATGCAGTTTTCTGGCGGACGGCTGGGGGCATGATGCCGCGCAGGTGGAGCTGGATGTGGCGGTCATGCAGCCCAGAGGCAGCGTGGAAGAACTGTCCATGGTGAAGGATGTGCTGGGAAGTTATACCACTTCTTTTTCCACCTCCAATTCCAGCAGGCAGGTCAATGTAAAGAACGGATGTAAACTGATAGACGGAGTTACACTGTATCCCGGCGATGAGTTTTCCGCAGCGGATGCGGCAGGGCCTTTTACCGCGAAAAACGGATATCAGGAGGCGGGCGCTTTCCTGAACGGCAAGGTAGTGGAAAGCTTTGGAGGCGGTATCTGCCAGGTGTCTACAACACTGTACAACGCGGTGCTGCGGGCGGAACTGGATGTGACCATGCGCTACAACCATTCCATGATCGTCAGTTATGTGGAGCCGTCCGAGGATGCGGCCATTGCGACTTCCTCCGGCAAGGATTTCAAATTTGTAAATAACACGGATTACCCCGTTTATATAGAGGGATATACGACTTCTAACAAGGAACTGGTATTTAATATATACGGCGTGGAGACCAGAGATGCCTCCCGTACTGTGGAGTACATCAGCGAAGTGCTGGAAGTCATAAACCCTCCGGCGGATACGATTTATCCGGACGCCTCCCAACCCCTGGGGTATATCAAGACAGAGAGTGCCCATGTGGGCTATAAAGCGAGGCTGTGGAAGGTCGTCAGGGAAAACGGCGTGGAAGTGAGCAGAGAACAGGTAAACAGCAGTTCTTATAAGATGGTGCCGCGGAGTGCGGTGGTTGGCGTTTCCACGGAGGATCCATATGCTTATCAGCAGATCATGGCAGCCATCGCCACCAGCGATATCAATTATGTAAAAGCGGTGATTGCGGTGCTGACCGCACCTGCGCCTGCGCAGTAGAGCAAAGAGACTGCAGGGGGAGGATATGAAGAGCGGAAAAATATCGGAGAATGTGCTGAAACGCTCGGTGCTGAAGCAGTTACAGGCAGATCAGGGAAAGGATATAATAAGCGGCGCGGCTGTAGGGGCAGACTGCGCCATTTTTAAATGTTCGGGTACCGCCGGTGAAAATCTTATCTCCAGTGTGAATTCTGCCGCCGGAGCGAATGTGTCTGACGCTGCCGCCGCCATGGAGATCGCCGCATGCGTGCAGGAAAGTGCTGTTGAAGGAGATCTGGATGTGCGGCGTCTGATACACAGGACGGTGAACAGTCTGGCCTGTGCGGGCGCATCGCCGGTGGCGGCGCTGATCAGTATACTGTATCCGGAGAGCGGGGAAGAAGAGACGCTGAGACGGCTGATGGCGGAGATACAAAATGTGTGCGCCGGACTTTCCGTGGCCATTGTCGGCGGGCAGACAAATGTTTCGGCGGATATTTCTACCGCGCATATTTCCGTGACAGGGATCGGCAGCGAATGGCAGGAGGCGCTGCTGAAGCCGGGCGCAGCAAGGCCGGGACAGGATATTGTTGTCAGCAAGTGGATCGGACTGGAGGGGACGGCCGTGCTTGCCGCGCGGGGAGCGCAGCATTTGGTATCCAGATATCCGCGCCGCCTGATCGAGGAGGCGGTATCATTTGAACGGTATCTGTCGGTTCTTCCGGAGGCAAAAGCCGCGCTGCGCATGGGAGCCAGCGCCCTGCACGATGCATCGGAGGGGGGAATCTTCAGAGCACTGTGGGAACTGGCGGAGAGCGCCGGGACAGGGCTGCGGGTGGAACTGAAGAAACTGCCCATACGACAGGAGACGGTGGAAGTATGTGAATTTTACCGGATCAATCCCTATGAATTGCTCTCGGGAGGGAGTCTGCTTATGGCCATAGAGGACGGAAATGCTCTTGTGCAGGCGCTTAAACGTGAGGGGATTCCTGCCGGGGTAGTGGGAAAGATAACGGGGGATCACGACAGAGTGATCACAAACGAGGACGAGATCCGTTTTCTGGAACGTCCGGGAACGGATGAAATCTACAAATATATGGCGCAGACATGAGGTGCCCCGACAGGCGGCAGGGCCGCTGCACGGAGGGATACATAGACAGATGAAACAGAAAGGGAGAGGGAAACATGAGAGAGGAATTACTGGCGATTATTGAAAAAAACAGCCGTATGGATCTGAAAGAACTGGCGGTCATCCTGGGAGTGGAGGAGATCGATGTGGTCAACGAGATGGCGGCTATGGAGAAAGAGGGCATTATCTGCGGGTATCACACACTGATCAACTGGGAGAAGACCTCCATCGAAAAGGTGAGCGCTCTCATTGAAGTGCGCGTGACACCGCAGAGAGGACAGGGATTTGACAATATTGCGGAGAGAATCTATAAATATCCGGAGGTGCATGCGGTGTATCTGCTTTCCGGCGGCTATGATCTGCTGGTGTCCCTTGAGGGAAAAACGCTGAAAGAGGTTGCCAGCTTTGTATCCGACAAACTTTCCACGCTGGAGAGCGTGCTCAGCACCGCCACACACTTTATATTGAAAAAGTATAAGGATCATGGGACGATCCTGACCAAGAAAATCGAAGACGAAAGAGAGATGATCACACCATGAGAAATCCGCTGGCAGACAAAGTTGTAGACATCAAGCCCTCAGGCATCCGTAAGTTTTTTGACATTGTCACGGAGATGAAAGACGCTATCTCTCTGGGCGTGGGAGAACCGGATTTTGATACGCCCTGGCATATACGGGACGAGGGCATTTACTCCCTGGAAAAAGGGCGCACGTTTTATACCTCCAACGCCGGACTGAAAGAACTGAAAGCAGAGATCTGCAGATACATAAAGAGAACACAGGGCGTGCAGTATGACTGTGACCATGAGGTGCTGGTGACGGTGGGCGGATCGGAAGCCATTGATATCGGCCTGCGCGCTGTGATCAACCCGGGAGAGGAAGTGCTGATACCTCAGCCAAGCTATGTCTCCTACGAGCCCTGTGCCATCCTGGCAGGGGCAAAACCGGTCATCATCGATCTGAAAGCGGAGAATGAGTTTCGTCTGACGCCGCAGGAACTCCGGGAGGCTGTAACAGATCAGACAAAAGTTCTGATCCTGCCCTATCCCAACAACCCCACAGGGGCGATTATGGAAAAGGAGGATCTGG
>JAAVAG010000204.1 GCA_014804185.1 Lachnospiraceae bacterium | reverse complement strand
TTCATGATCTTCTCGGAAATATAGTCCGGCACCATCCGCTTTGCGGTGCACTGTGCCGCCAGCCTGGTCAGTTCCCAGTACGGCGCTCCCTCCCGGACATTGTCCTCCTCCAGGACGTAAACCAGCTTAGGGAAAGCGGGCGTGACATAAATGCCCTGCTCATTTTTTACCCCCTGGATTCTCTGCCGAAGCATTTCTTCGATAATCAGCGCCAGATCATCCCTGGTCTGCCCCGCGGGCACTTCATTCAGATACATGAAAACCGTCACAAAGGGCGCCTGCCCGTTGGTGGTCATCAGGGTGATGACCTGATACTGGATCATCTGGACGCCCTGCTTGATCTCGCGCTTCACACGCATCTCAGCCATGGCCTCCACCGTCTTCTCATCCGCCTCAATGCCCATGGTTTCCAGTTCCTGACGCACCTCTCTGCGGAATTTGTCCCTGCTCACCTGCACAAAGGGAGCCAGATGGGACAGCGTAATGCTCTGGCCGCCGTACTGAGAACTGGCAATCTGGGCAATGGCCTGGGTGGCAATATTACAGGCGGTGGAAAAGCTGTGGGGGCGCTCGATCATCGCCTCGCTGATCACCGTCCCGTTCTGGAGCATATCCTCCAGATTGACCAGACAGCAGTTATGCATATGCTGGGCAAAATAGTCGGCGTCATGAAAATGAATGATGCCCTTTTCATGAGCCTCCACAATATCCTGCGGAAGCAGGAAACGCTTTGTGATATCCTTGCTGACCTCCCCCGCCATGTAGTCCCTCTGCACACTGTTGACCACCGGATTCTTATTGGAATTTTCCTGCAGAACCTCCTCATTATTGCACTCCAGAAGCGAAAGGATCTGCCGGTCTGTGGAATTGGACTTTCTGACCAGTTCCCTTTTATAACGGTACGTGATATAGTTGGAAGCCACCCTGTAGCTTTGCTGCTTCATGATCTCTTCCTGAACCATGTCCTGTATCTCTTCCACGCTGGGACTGCGCTTCATCCCGACACACAGATCCGTGACATTTTTCACTACCTCGTCGATCTGGCCGTCTTCCAGCCGGTCTCTCTCCTCAACACTGTTATTGGCCTTTTTCACGGCCTCTTCGATCTTTATGGCGTCAAAAGCAACCTCCATACCACTCCGCTTGATAATATTCACGCACGTTCCTCCTACATCTTGTATTTCATTATTATTTATCAACCATATCTAGTATTATAACGCACATTCAGAAATGCGCAAGAGGCACAATCAAAAAGTCGGCCAAAAAAATAACAGATTTTTCAGCCGACTTTTTAGGAGGTTTTATACATTCCGCCCTGCACGTCTGTTCGAACGCGGTCCCGCAATTCTTTGCTGCCACCAGCAATACACCGCAACCGCCGCGCTGATGAGCATCAGCAGATAAAAATTCAGGCCTCTGGTCACGCACATGGACACCGTCAGATACCGTTCCGTAAACACGGGAAGAAACAGCGCCGAATACATCAGTTCCGTAATGCCCTGGGAACCCGGCAGCGGCAGCATATCCACGGCAATATAGATCACTGCCTGCAGCATCATCACCACCCACATATTCGTTCCGGAAAGCCCCAGTCCCTTATAAATCAGCCAGGTGAGAAAAAAAACGCCCAGCCGCTGCTGTACCACAAAGATCATGAGAAGAATCAGCTTTTTCCAGTTGTCCCGCAGAAAATCCACCGTCTTTATATACTGCTCCACAATCCCGCAGATTCTTTCCGTTCTCTTTTCGGACGGCTTGAGAATATGGATTTTTACCAGCAGCCGCTCTCCCCACAAAAGAACACGCTCCATTCCCGCGCCGTTTAACATAACCGCCAGAATGGCAAGAACCAGCATCGCATTCAGAAATAATCCCAGAAAATACAAAAACATGTAGCCGCCCAGGTATGTATGCAGCCCGTCAAACCAGAAAACCGCAATCCCGATACCGATCAGCACCAGAACGATTTTATAGACCGCGGCATCCGCCAGCAATACCACGCTGCCAGCCGCAGCGCTGTGTCCGTCTTTTGCCATATAATACAGCTGCATGGGCTGCCCGCCCGAAGCGGAGGGGGTAATCCCCGAATAAAAGAAACCGACAAAAGAATATTTCATATTGGACCAGAGCGAAACTTTCTCACCCACGATTCGGAACAGATACCAGAGCACGACTCCTTCCGCCGCCACAAAAGACACCGCCACCAAGGCTGCAGCAATCAAATACCCTTTCTGAATTTTTGAGATCGATCTGCAAATCTCCCCCAGGTCCTGCCCGCGAAAGACAACATAAAAAGTGAGTGCCGCCAGAGCTACAAACAGCACTGCACTGATGATCTTCTTTTTACTTTTCATTCAGCTACTCCTTAGATGAGAATATCATTGATATTCTGCCATAACTTCCCCCTTTTTTCAAGGGACATCTGATAGTATACTATAAAAAGTAAAAAGTTTATCCAGGTTTTTCTGAAGAATTACTTAATTTTTGGATTGCCGCACCCTGTCCTAATCCTGTTTTTCATAATACTCATATATTTTCTCATAAATAATGTATTCATATGTTTCTTTCATGTCCCGCAGTACTTCCTGTGCGTTTTCCCCTGTCACCCTGTGACTGCCCGACGCCATACACTCCAGCATATATTGATTGATCTCCGGCGAATAATGAATCATATCCATATAATTATCCAGATCGCAGACAATATCCCTGTCTGCCTGGAAAAAGTACAGGGACACATTTTCGCAGGGCAAAAGCGCCTCAAATGACTTCTCCAGCACATAAAAATATACTTCCCCAATACCGTTGGTATAGCCGCAGTCCCACCACAGCATGGAATATGGCGGGAAAAAAATTGTGTACTCCGTTTCCGGATGTCCGTTTATTTCACCCAGTATGGCCGATATATTGGCATCAAAATATTGCAGTTCCCGCTCCATATCACAACCGGTTACCGGCAGAGCCGGTTTCTCATATGCCCGCATTGCCTGGGCAGCCGCAAAATTTTTCCCCTCAGACCAGTCATACGCATGCCCCGCCGTATTCTTCCCTGTCCTGGAATAAAACAGCATCAGCGGGATCTTCTCAAGCAGAATCTCTTTGTTAAACAGATACGGAAAGTCATCCAATACCATGTCTGTATGCAGATAACGGGGTATATCCGTTGAATAGAGCGTCACTTCCATGGAAGATGTGAGCGCATGAATATCCAGCCCCCAGAAAATATGATGAATAGAACGATTCTCATGCGCCTGTTCGAGATAATACAGAAGATCAGCGGTCGAACCGGACGCTCTGATTACTTTCAGAGTATGCCCGCCGTATACTGCATCCAGATAATCCGAGTCAAAATTTTCCACTACTGATGACCCCAGCAGAACGTTGTCATAAGACAGCGTACGGATTGTCCCGGGAACCTGATTGTCCCTGTCGTACAGTACTTCATGCATTCCAAAAAACGGTCCGTGATACTGGTAAAAAGGATCAAACAAAATTACAACGAGAGCAATCGCCGCCAGGTCAATCCCGATAAACGCAGCGAGCCATTTCAGCGCTCTTTTGGGTTCCAGCATCTTTTTTCCTCCATTATGTTAAAAATTAAAATACAAAAATGTACTGACCTGAGACAGAGAAATCAAAGACCATGTGAAAATCGCGGCCAGTAAAAAGAGTCCTCTCCGGGTGCGTCCTTTTCTGCTGATCCAACTTTCTGCTTTCTCTCCCATAACCAGAACAACGGATATTCCAAGCAGCATCACCATGCACAGCGCATAAAAAGGATTCTGCAGATCAGGGAATTTCAATTCCAACATTTTGCGCAGCACATAGGTTTCCGGAATCTGCAGTGTATTACACATGCCAATTAGAAAACCGTTCCACCCGCCGGCAAACAATTTTTTCCAGAGCATCCAGGCCATCTCCAGAGAATCACTGCGAAAAACCGAAAACGACAGGGTAATAAAAATTCCTGTTACAACTCTGTTCATAAACGCGGAGCGGAAACGAAGTCCGGGGAGCAGTGTTTCCCAGACCATAGCCAGCCCATGCATGGCTCCCCATACAACGAATGTCCAATCTGCCCCATGCCACAGACCGCTGATTCCAAAAACGACCATGAGATTCCAGCATTTTACTGCGATTCCTCTGCGGTTGCCTCCAAGTGGAACATAAATATAAGACGATAAAAACCGGGACAGGGTCATATGCCATCTTTTCCAAAAATCCCTTACGGATACCGCTTTCAGGGGAGAATTAAAATTTTCCGGCAGCTGAAAACCAAACATGCGTCCAATCCCCCGCGCCATATCACAATAGCCGCTGAAATCAAAGTAGAGTTCCAGCACATAAAGAATAATCGTCAGCCAGGCGGAAGGCGCATCCAGGTATGGAATATTCTGATATTCCGCATTCACAACAATTGCAAGAACATCCGCCAAAAGTACTTTTTTCCCAAGTCCCAGGATAAACAGCGCAGCTCCGTCAAAAAAATCGTCCCAGCAGGGTTTTCGGTTTTGCCGCTGGCGCAATTCTGGAATAAATTCATCGTGCAGCACGATAGGTCCCGCAATCAGCTGCGGAAAAAAAGTGATAAAACATGCATACTCGGTTATCCCGTAATGGGGCGCTTTTCCACAGTATCTGTCAACAACAAAGGAAACCTGCTGAAAAGTGAAAAAACTGATGCCCAGCGGGAGCATGATCTTTTCCACCTGCCAATCGGAATGCAGCAGAAAATTTACGTTGTCCAGAAAAAAATTAAAGTATTTATAATAGAACAGACCGCCGAGATTAAAGGCAAGCGCAAGTATAAGCACGATCCGGCGGCTTGGGCCGGATGCGGTTTTTTCAAACAGGAAACTGCATCCATAGTTGATCAGGAGACTGCAAAACAGAATAACCAGGTAACCGGGATTATAATATCCATAAAACCAGAACGACATTCCCACCAGAAACACTCTTGCATACAGCGGATTCTTCGTTTGCTGCAGTATATACCACCCTGCCAGTGTAAGCCGCAAAAATGTCGTTATGAAAATAACCGAATTGAACAGCATGCTATTTCCCTTCTATCTCATAGTTGTTCCCTGTTTATGCGACACAAGGAAAATATATCATAAAACGAAAAAACTGTCACTTCTTTTCCGCATAATACTGTGCCTGGGCATTCCAAAGTTCATAATACTTTCCGTTTTTGTCCGCCGCCAGCTGTTCGTGACTGCCCCGCTGCACCAGACGGCCCTCATGGAACACCGCAATATCGCTGCAGAAACGGCAGGAGGAAAGCCTGTGACTGATGTAAACGGCGGTCTTATCGCCAACGATCTCATTGAATTTGCCATAAACCTCGGCCTCGGCGATGGGATCCAGCGCCGCCGTAGGCTCGTCCAGCACAATAAACGGAACGTCCCGGTAAAGCGACCGGGCCAGAGCGATCTTCTGGGCCTCGCCGCCGGAGATATCCACACCCTCCTTGCTGAACTCCTTGTACAGATAGGTTTCCGTCCCCTGCTCCATCCCGGCCAGACGTTCCCCGAATCCTGCTTTCTCCAGGCACTCCTGCGCCAGCGCACGGTCATACGCCACCCGGGTTCCCACGTTCTGCCCCAGCGTGAACGCATACAGGCTGAAATCCTGGAACACCACGGAAAAAATCCCCATATATCCGGCATAATCATACTCGCGTATATCGATTCCGTTCAGGAGGATCTCCCCCTCCGTGGGATCATACAGTCTGCACAGCAGCTTGATAAATGTAGTTTTGCCGCTGCCGTTCTCCCCCACTACGGCCAGGCGCTCCCCGGGATGAAACTTCATACTCACATCGCGCAGACTGTAATTCTCGCTGCCGGGATAGCGGAATGAAACATTTCGGAATTCGATTTCATAATCGCTGCACTTTCCTTTTTTCACCGGCAGACTTCCCGTGTCCATCCGATCGGGCAGTTCCAGAAAATCAAAGATCAGCCGCACAAACGGCGCGTTATTGCGCATCCTGCCCGCAGTGCTGATGAGTGCGGATACACTCCCCGACAGCAGGGTGATGGCGCCGATATACTGTGTCACATTTCCCACCCCGAATGCGCCTGCCCACGATTTCAGACAGACAAAGACATACACACATCCGATAAACACCATGGAAACCGCTGCAGATGCCGCGCTGCAAAGCCCCATGGGACCCTTGGCAAACCTGGCGAACATGCCTTTGGAATTGAAGGTATCATATTTATTGTTATTATATTTCTCGCACAGCAGTTCCTGCCGGTAGATGCGCACATCCGCCGCAAGCTGCCTCCTGTAGCCCAGAAATCCGAAAAAACTGAACAGCCTGTTGCCCAGATTATGGGAATCCGCATGCAGCGCATAATAACTTCCCGCCTTGTTGGAGAGCGCCGGGGAAAGATAAGTTACCGCCAGCAGAACCGCAATCACCAGCAGGACAAACAGCGGATTGTTCAGCGCCGTCAGCGCTCCCGCACTCTCGGGAACGGGCTGCAGAAAAAGAGAAACCGTCAGCGCCACGCCCCCGGTCAGTTTCATAAGATCGGAGACGAATCCCTCATAACACCCGATCACAGGCATCAGGCCCCATCCGCCCCCGTTCTGATTCTGCCGGATGGTGGACAGGAGTTCATGGGTCTTCGTATCATCCGCGTTGGCGAAGTCCATCTCCAACATCTTGTCCGCCAGAATCTGCTGTATCTTAAAATACATTCCGGTGTTTTCCACATCTCTCCATTTGCCAAGAAAGGCGGATACCAGTGATATCCCCGCGGACAGC
>JAAVAG010000203.1 GCA_014804185.1 Lachnospiraceae bacterium | reverse complement strand
TCTCCCGTCAGATCAAAAATTTCCTGCCCGCTGCTTTGCAGATCATCGCCTGCCTTTTCCAACAGATTCAGAAAAGTATCCGTTTCCCGGCCGATTTCACTCAGTTTATCATCCATGTACTGAATTTCCAGAAAAGGCTCCATCTGGCCCGCGATGCCTCCCACGTCCTTTCTGCCCAGAACATTGCCGGTATTGGTACAATTCTGCAGATACCCCTGGTGCAGCCGTCCCACAATACCGCCTGTGTTATATCCCACGTGCTGGTAGCCCACCGTTCCGGAATTGGAACAATAGTATATCTTTCCCTGGGAATACCCTGCAATGCCGCCGGTATCCGTATGTACCGCCATATTTTCCACGCTGTCCGGATCTTCCAGATTATCGATGGTGATATCCTCGAGACTGTACGTCACATCCCTGCTGTATGCGTTGATATTGCCCGCATTGGTACAATCATTCAAAACGCCTCTGTTCACGCCGCAGATACCCCCGCTGCAGCGTTCGCCGGTCACGACGGCAAAAGACCGGCATCGCCGGATTTCGCCGGAGATCTCGTTTACCCCTGCGATACCGCCCACTCCCTCGACTCCCGTCACATTGCCGCTTACGCTGCAATCCAGAATCTGTCCATAGTTTACTCCTGCCAGAAGTCCCGCATGATTTCCTTCTCCGCCCGGCTGAACGTTTCCGGAAACAGACAGATTGCGCACTACCGCGCCGCTTTGAATATAGCGGAACAATCCCAGGGCGGAACCGTTTGCCGTGATCTGCAGATTGGAGATACTGTGACCGTTTCCTTCGAAAATGCCTCCGAAACTGGGAATGACAATCTCGCTGTTTTCCGCCAGCACAATATCGTTCTCCAACAGGATATATTTATCCCTGGACCAGGAATCCAGCTGGCAGTCCTGCGCCAGCCGGACGAGATCCTCCTGCGTGGAAACGGAAACTATCGTATAATCGGCTTCGGAGCCGGGAGTCTCCCGGGAATCCAGGCCGGAAAGATACTGGCTGTAAACGGGATATTCTTCCGCCCCGACGTAAAGAAAATCCGCGGATGCCACGACAAAGGACAAGGCAAGTGATACGCATAATATTTTTCTGTTACTCCGTTTTTTCATTGTCGGCTTCCTCCTGTTCCTCTGATTTATCCGAAATGTCTGTCTGCTCTAACGGTTCCACCGTATCTTTGGCACGCACCACAGCTCCCATCTCCCCGTCGATAACACCGGAGAATTCTCCGTCCAGAACGCCGTTGACATACCCCCTGATATGTCCGGACATGCGCACCCGCCCTTTGGAGGGGAGAGATTTGGTGATGTCGCTTTTTAATGTAAAAGCGGTTTTTTCAATAATAATATCGCCAATCAGGAGCGTCTGCGGCAGCGCCAGCAGAACCAGCGCGATGGAGGTCAGCGTACCTCTGCCCAGCGCAAGGCCGATTGCCGCCACAACGGCATTGGTGGATACATTACTGATGATAAAGCCGGCAGCCACCAGCATGGAACCGCTGGTGATAATCGTCGGGAATGCCTGGTTCAGCGATTCTACAATCGCTTCCTTTATCGGCATATAAGTTTTCAGGTCCATATAACGGCTTGTGATCACGATGGCGTAGTCTATCGTAGCGCCCATCTGTATGGCGGAAACCACCAGATACCCCAGGAAATAGACGACTTCCCCGGTGAGACAGGGCAGTGAAAAATTCAGCCAGATACTGCCCTGAATGGTTACCACCAGCAGCACCGGCAGACCCGCGGACTGGAAAGTAAACAGCAGTATGACCATGACAAACAACGCCGTCAGCACCGTGATAATGCTGTTGTCCGTGCTAAAAGAATCGCTCAGATCCTTATTGCTTGTGGAATTGCCCACCAAATATATGCTGTCCAGATCATAATATTTTGCCGCCACTGACCGGATCCGCTCAAGCGCCTCATAGGTCTCCTCCCCTTCCAGCGGAACGGACAATTCCAGAACAAAACGGCTGTAGTTTTCTCCCAGAAGCTGATTTTTGGCAATACTGATCTGAGAATAGGCATCTGTCAGCGTTTCCTCCAGATCATCCTCCAGCACAATATTTCCGCTCTCTTTCTGGTCATATATAAAAAGGAAAATGTCGATCAGAGGAATCCTGTAATCGTTGAGATTCCCCAAAAGCGCTCCGTAATTATTATCCGACACCGCGTAAGCGGAGTAGAGCAGCTGCGCCACTTCAATATCCAGATCGATCAATTCCGAAAATTCCCTGGGGGAAAGCTGCTGTGTCAGAATGTAGCCGTCCATGGCTTCAATATTTGCCAGCCCCATACAGGAATTCACCTCCGGCATGGCCTCCAGATCGCGCAGCGCCTGAGCCTCTTTTTCATAGTCGCCGCACGGGACTAAAACCGCGAGCTGGTTGACGGTTCCGAATTCCTGATTGACCATGCTCGCCGAAAATTTATTCTCACTCATGGACTTGGATTCCAGGGAATTCACATCATACACATAGTCCGCCCGGCCGGAAAGAATCATGCCGACAATAACCGCGGCGATCAGCAGCGGCGGCACCACAAACCTGGTGTGCACACAGAATTTTCCCACGGCAGTGATCTTTGGCACAAAGCTTCTGTGATGAGACTTATCAATTGCCCCGGCAAAGGTGAGCAGCAGTCCCGGCATCAGGAAAAATACCGAGAACAGACTCAGCACAATCGCTTTTGCCAGCACGATACCCATATCATATCCGATGCGGAACTGCATGAACATCATGGCGACCATACCGGATACGGTCGTCAGAGAACTGGAGGATATCTCCGGAATCGCCTTGCTCAGCGCGACGATAACAGCCTCCCGGGCGTCTTTATCTTCATGCTCCTCCATAAAGCGGTGGCAGAGAATAATGGCATAGTCCACAGCCAGCGCCAGCTGTAATACCACCGCTATGGAATCGGTGACAAAGCTGATGGTGCCGAACCAGTAGTTGGTTCCCTTGTTCAAAATAGCCGCCACAATAAAAGTCATTAAAAATACGGGAATCTCCGCGTAGGTCGTGGAAGTAAACAGCAGCACCGCGACGATCACCACACCGGCCAGTACCAGGATAATGACCATATCATTGTTCAGATCCGACGCGTCCCTCTCTTCCTGCCCGATATCGGAAGTATAGTACACATCATAACCGGCCAGCGCGTCCAGAACTTCGTCCAGGTATTCCTGAGAGACGGCCTCGTCTGTCTCCCCGTCAAAAGTGATCTTGAAGAGCGCTTCCATGTCATGATAAAACTCATCCGTGTTATCAAAATCCAGCATGCTGACTCCGGGCATTTCTTCGATGCTCTCCGCCAGCCGCTCAGCTTCCTCATATGTTACATTGCACACCATGACTCTGGCTGTGCCGTATGTAAGAAACTGCTCATCCATCAGATCCAGTCCCTGTCTTGTCTCTGTGGTATTCGGCAGATATGATGTCAGATCATTGTTTACCTTTACTTTATTCATGGAAACAATGCTGTACAAAATCAGCATGATGAAGATCAGGTAAAATCCTTTTCGTTTATCTACAATCAACGTAGACAGCTTCATCATAAAAGAGGTGTCTTTCTTTTCCTTTTCCATAATGATTCCATTCCTTTCCCGTTGCCCGCGGCGGCGCTTTTTCACAGGCCATAGACAACTGTTGATTTTATTCTAGAAAATGATTATAATGGGGAAAAAGCTGGAAGTACAATATGTATTTCATCCAAAAATACTTATTTGCAGATACATAAAATTGTCGGATAATGACAATGCCCAAATGATTCTGCTATAGGTGCAATAAATGCTTGCGGCAGCGATAAACCTGCCCGGAAAGAAGGTTCATTATGAAAAAAACAGCTTTGGCCCTGATCCTGTCTTTTGTGTTAGCGCTTGGCCTCTCCGCCTGCGGTCTGCAGCCCTCCGGCGGGGACACTTCCTCATCCGGCGGCCGGGAGTATGACTGGCAAAAAGAGGAAGGCCGGGATACCTCCCAGAACAAGGTTCAGCAGAACAATTCTTCACAGGAGCAGTCCCCGGAAGAGTCCTCCTCCGATGAGCATGACTCCGCAAATAGTTCCTCCGCACTGCCCGCCGATGAGTCCCCGCTTATGGCCTGGTACAACAGCGGCGACCGCACCATACTGGAAAATCTGATCAACAACATGTACAATGATTCCGGCCTGACGTTCTTTGTCACCATCCAGGAACCCGATATCATCATTTATAATTATCAATATATTGAGCAGCTCGATTTTGCCGGAATGTCCCAGGCTGACATCGACACCTACTTTACGAACGGGCTGGACGATGGCGCCGCGGATATCGTGTCCGACATCCGCAATTTTCAGACATCCTACGGCATTCCGCTGACCACCATCCGCATGAATTACCTGAATGCGGATGGTTCCCTGATCTTCACAACCGACTTTACGGAGGACTATGTGTCTCCTTCCGCAGGAGACGGTAGTTCGTCAGCTGCTTTCTCCGGAACCTATGACAGCCTTCAGGACTGGCTGGACTCCGAGGAGGCCCGCTCCATCGTTGAGGCCACCAACAGTGCTCTCGCCTCCTCAGGGATGGTCATGGATCTGTCCGCAGACGGGAATATTTTCGTATATGAATACTATATCTCCGACAGTCTTGGCATAGACAGCCTTTCGCAGGATCAGATTTCCGCTGTTCTTGATCCCGTGATTGAAGGCCAGCGTTCCAGTCTCCTGACATTGTTTGCCGGTTTTGAATCGGATTATGGCATCCGTCTGGACGGGATTCGGGTTGTATTCTACACGGAAAGCGGAACAGAACTCTATTCCACGGATATTGTAAATGAATAAGCTGCGGCATATGCGCGGCATAAGGAGAACCTCATGAAAAAAATCTTTTCCAAACTGATTGTTTTGACTCTGGCCATCGCCCTCCTGCTTCCGCTTGTATCATCCGTCAGCATAGCTGACTCCCCTGCGGAATATACAGGCAAACAGGTGGATGTCCTTTTTCTGCATGACACACATTCCCATTTAAACCGCTTTCCTACCGTGGAGAACGGACAGGATGTTATGCTGGGCGGATTTGCCCAGATCATGACGCTGATCAATCAAACCCGGGAAAACAATCCCGACGCACTGGTTCTGGACGCCGGGGATTTTTCCATGGGTACGCTGGTACAGACTATTTTCCACACAGATGCCGCGGAACTGCGTATGCTGGGCGCACTGGGATGCGACGTCACCACTCTGGGCAACCATGAATTTGACTACCGCTCCTCGGGTCTGGCCGGAATGCTTCACGCTGCGGCGGACAGCGGCGATACCGTTCCCGCCATGGTGCTCTGCAATATCGACTGGGAGACCATGGAAAAAGAGGGGCTGACGGAAGACCAGCGGCTGCTGAAAGACGCTTTTGACGCCTACGGCATGCGAAATTACGTGGTTGTGACCAAGGGCGACGTGAAAATTGCCGTACTGGGCATTTTCGGGGAGGACTCTCTGGCCTGCGCTCCCACCTGCGTGCTGAAATTCAGGGATGCTTCGGAGGCTGCTGCCGAGACTGTCCGGGAAATCCAGGAAAAAGAAGATGTGGATATGATTGTCTGTGTCTCCCACAGCGGCACAAACGAAGACCCTAAAAAATCCGAAGATGAAATTCTGGCAAAAGCGGTTCCGGAGATCGATCTGATCATCAGCGGGCATACCCACACAGCCCTTACCGAGCCCATCCGGCACGGAAACACTTATATCGTCTCCTGCGGTGAATACGGCAAAAATCTGGGAACACTCTCCATGTCACAGACGACGGACGGCAGATGGGTCATGGAGGCCTACAGCCTGCTTCCGATCACGGAGACCATTCTCCCGGACTCCGCCACACAGCAGAGAATCGACAGTCTGATGGAAAAGGTGGATTCTACTTATCTGTCACAGTTCGGATATACAAGAGATCAGGTGCTGGCGCACAATACCGTGACTTTCGCCACTTCCTCCGACCTGTATGAGATTCATACTGAACACAATCTGGGCAACTTTCTCTCCGATGCCTTTGCCTATGCGGTAAACCATGCCGATACCCCCGACAGCCATCCTGTGGACGTCGCCATCGTCCCCTCCGGATGCGTCCGCGATACCTTTGCCACAGGGGATATCACTGTGGAAGATGTGTTCAACGCCTACTCCCTTGGCATCGGCGTTGACGGTGTCCCGGGATATCCGCTGATCAGTATGTACCTGACAGGAGCGGAACTGAAAACCGGAGCGGAAATCGACGCCTCCGTATCGGACTTTATGCGGTCCGCAAGGCTCTATCTGAGCGGATTCAGTTTTTCCTATAATCCCCACCGGCTGATTCTGAACAAGGTCACCGACTGTTATCTCACCGGTCAGGACGGCAGCCGTATTGAGATCGAGGACGACAAACTTTACCGGATCGTGTGCGATCTCTACAGCGGTCAGATGCTGGGAGCGGTGACGGACGTATCTTACGGCATCCTGTCCGTACAGCCCAAGTTTGCCGACGGTACTCCCATAGAAAACATTGAGGATGCTATCATCACCACCGACGGCAGGGAGCTGAAAGCATGGGCCGCCATCGCTGCGTATATGGAATCTCTGGAAGATACAGACGGAGACGGAATCGCCGATATCCCCGCCGCTTACGCTGACGGCATGAGCCGCAAAATCGTGGAGGACAGTACATCCATCTCCGACCTGGTAAAAAATCCCAATAAATATGCCGTGATCATTGTCCTGGCCGTGCTGATCCTGCTGGCGCTGATCATTCTGCTGATTATCGGCATCGTGAAATGTATTCGAAAACTGATGCGGCGGCGTTCCCGCTGAATATAACAACATGTTTAGTCAAAGAAACGGCACACGGAATTTCTTCCATGTGCCGTTTCTTTATTGTCCGCCTGTTCTATTTATGGCAAAGACTTATTTTTCCTTTTTCAACTCGATGGGATAAGACAGGCCGGGAACGATCTCCTCGTTGGCAGCGCCTGCGGGAAGCTCCAGCTTCATCACATCGCCGTTTACGGTAAATACATCATATGAATTCTTGTCGATGGACTCACTTCCCTCAGCCATGTACAGCTTGTCGCCGGATGTCTCATATTTCCCGGAAGTGGACATCTCCTGTGCCAGACTCTTGGCATCCAGTTCAGAGGCAATATACTCGCGCAGGAACGCCTCAATGCCCATGCCGTATACTTGCTCGAACATAGCATCCGCATCTTCTTTCTCCAGTCCGCTCTCCTCTTTCAGAGAATCGTACATCGAATCAACGCTGAATGCAACAAATTCTTCCACCCACTTCTCAAAATTCGCCACAAAAGAATCTTCTTCTGTGTAAATTCTGAACGTGCCGTCCTCATTGAATTCGAACATCATCTTCATCATCAGAGTGCTGTTGAAATCCGCATACTCTTCTCCCATTTCCCCTGCCAGAGCATTTGAAAGGTCATACTCCAGAGACCAGGTTCCAACTACATCTCCGCCGCTCTTACCGCCGCATCCGCACATGGACAGCACCATAACCAATGCCAGCAGTGAAACTACTAATTTTCTTACTTTCTTCACCGTTATTTCCTCCCTGAATGATTACTATTTTGTGCGTTTCGCACGTATCCAGACTAGAATAGTACTCCTTATTTAAAATGTCAATCCCTTTTTTGATGTGAAAAATTAAGAATTTATAAAAACTGATCATTCAGCCGGAACTTTTTTCTCCAGCGCCGCAATCCGCTGGCTCACGGTAGGATGAGAACCGGTCAGCGCCACCAGAAGCGGATGAGGCGTCAGGCAGGCAAAGGAATTTCTGGACAGCACTTTCAGCGCGGTGGAAAGCGACTCCCCATAGCCGTTTTCCGCCGCAAACCGGTCTGCGGCATATTCAAACTTTCTGGACAGCGCATTGAAAAAAAGCCCCAGAAAAGGTGACAGGAAAGAAAGACATACCGTGGAGAGCAAAAAGAAAGCAAAGCCGTAATTCAATCCCCCGAATCCAAAATCCTCATAAATTTCCGGCACAGAAACCAGTCCCCATGCCAGCAGCACGCTCAGAATCACATTCAGAACATTCATCACATACATTTTCAGAGTATCCCTGTGCTTATTGTGTCCCATCTCATGCGCAAAAACGGCAACAATTTCATCGTCCGTCATCTGTTCCAGCAAGGTATCGTACAGAACAATGGTCTTTGTCTTTCCCAGCCCGGTAAAATATGCGTTTGCCTTGCTGGACCGTCTGGATCCATCCATCACATGGATGGCTTTTACGCTGCATCCGTTTTCATCCAGCAACCGAATCAGCCGCTCCCGAAGTTCTCCATCCGGCAGCGGTTGAAATTTGTTATGTATTTTTCCAATCATCGGGGACAGAACCACCACCAGCAGGACAAACAGGAGCATAACCGCCGTAAACACCACCAGAAGCCAGTCGCCAAGCGCCCTGTGTACCAGAATAAAGAGGCAGCATATCGCCCCCATCAGAACCAGCCCGATCAACGTATCCTTGATCTGGTCGATCACAAATGTCTTTTTTGTCATGCGGTTAAATCCGTACTTCTGCTCAATTCCCATTGCATCCGCATAATCAAATGGTATGGCATAGATAAGGCTGATCAGCAGGTCCGCCGCGAGCACTCCCAGAGCCGCCGCGTAATCTCCCGTGAGAGAAAGTCCTCTGACAATATTCGCATACACGTCAAAGAAAAGTACCGCAAAAGCCACCGCATACGAGACAATATGGCGCCAGAAAGACAGCCGCGTCTTTTCCTTATAATATTGCAGCCATTTTTGATAGGATTCCCCGTCATAAATGTCCTTTACATTTTCGGGAATTTCTCTCCCGGCAGACTTTATCTGCAGCCACTCCGTAAAAGTCTGAAACAGAAACGTAAGCGCCAGAATGCCAAGCGCCAGATATTTAAAGTTCATATACATCCATCTCCTTTCCTCTAAACTTATACCACAGACAGGGAGACGGCGTAAAGCATAAATACCGCTTATGCGAAAAATTCCTCCATACCGCATCCGTAATAGCCGGTATAGCAGTCCTCATACCCGGCGTACTCGGCGGCAAAAGCCATGACCGCAAGCAGCAGGGACATCCTGCCCGGACTTGCGCACTCATAGAGCATTATCTCCTGGTCGTCCACATAAACTTTTTTGGAATAAAATAACCCGCTT
>JAAVAG010000202.1 GCA_014804185.1 Lachnospiraceae bacterium | reverse complement strand
GGTGTGATAATCGTATGCCCTAATGCTTTCGCAAGCACATATCCGCTGCCGTCAGAACCCGTTTTGGGCGCGGCACGGCCTCCGCAGGCAAGTATGATACTGTCGAATACTTCCTGCCGGTCCGCCGTCTGTGCGGCAAGAAGACCGCTTCGCAGACGGCAGATACGTTCCGCTTTCACACCGGTCTCTATACTTACATGCAGGCGGTGCAGCTGCTGCTGCAGAATATCCGGGACAGTGGAAGCCTGCTCCGAATAAGGATACAGAAAGCCGTCTTTTTCACGGCTCAGCATACCCATAGAACCAAACAGCCGCACGGTATCCTCCACGCCAAACCGCTCCAGTACGCCGGAAGCGACGGCCAGGTCCGAACCGTAATAATGTTCGATTCCCATATCCCTGTTGGAAAAATTACATTTGCCGTTGCCGGTGGACAGAAGTTTTTTCCCAAGCCGGTTGTTTCTCTCCCAGATGGTTACACGGCAGCCTTCCTCCGCCGCCGACAGCGCCGCCATCATTCCAGCGGCGCCTCCTCCTATCACCAATATCTTTTTGTGTTTCATATTCTGCGCCGTACCTTTCCGGACGCTTCGCTAAAACTGCGAGTCGGAGCGCGCATTTCTCATCAGCTGGAATAGGATTCCAGAAAATGGTAGAGCGCCTCCTCGTCCTCTATATACATGTATCCCATAATTTGCTGCTGAATCCTCTCGGGCAGAGCTTCCAGAAGAATATCCGTGTTCAAATAGACCGTTTCCATATCGTCCAGATAAACAACGATATAATTTCTATTTACGCCCAGATAAAAACCCTCCGACGGCTCCACATAGGCATAATGGACTTCCACCACCACCCGGCTTGCGGAAAAGGATACCACTTCCACGCCGGTAAATCCGCGTTCCAGTTCCTGCAGCGGGGGCGATGCGGCATAATTCTCCATGGCGGCAATAAATGTCTCACGGTTCATACCCATATATCTCTCCGGGACGCCCCACACAGTCTCTACGCTTGTCCCCTTGCGCACATCCACTTCCCGCAGCACATAATCTGTATCCGCCGTCAGAACGTCCTCTTTTTTTACGGTCTCCATAGCGGGAGGAACAACCGGCTCCTGTGCATCCTCCCCGGCAACGGACGGCAATTCAGGCTGCTCCGGCTCCGTCGTATTCGGTTCTTCCAAAGCCGGAGACGAGAATTCCGGCTGCTCCTGAACCCGGACAGTCTGTCCCGGATAAAAAAAGTGCTGCAGTTTTACACCTGTATACAGCCCAAGACAAAACAGGGTCAGAGGATAAAAAAAATATAAACTGATACCTTTTACAAACTTCATAGTCACCGCTTACTCCTTTGTAATCAGTATCAGCTTATCTTTCGGAATTATTCAGTTTTCTCACAAAAGACGGAGAAAATTTCCAATTGCTTCCATCATCCGCCCGCAGGGAATGTATTCCAGTTCCTGCTCTCTCATACATTTCAGAAAGAGAATCAGGATTATATGTACCAGATAACCTGCCGCCAGGCAGATTGCAGCGCCCACAGCCGCTCCCAGAAGCGGTATCAGCAGCCGTCCCAGCATGAACATGATCACACCCGAAGCCGCGGCGGACAGCATCGGAAACAGGACGCCTCTGAGCCAGTCCGCCCTGAAACGGAAAATCCGAATTGTCAGTACCGCACAGACCGCAAGCATCGCAGCGCTCCATGCCGTACTGCCGTAGACCAGGCTCACAATACTTCCGGCAGTAACTTTCAGGCATAAAACCGTAACAATCATAAAAAGCGCACATCCGGTCAAAAGTCCAAGCAAGATTTCTTTCTCTTTTCCGCCTCTTCGAAGAATACAGGCAAACAAAACAACCGAGGGCAGGAGAAAAGCAACTGTCCAGCCGGTGCGAAGCAGATTTCCAGCCGTTCCTGTATCCTGTGGGGAGAATATGAGAATCAGAGAGGGACCGATGGCGATAAATGCCGCCGCTGCAAAAGAACCCGACATCACGCTCCAGGTGATTCCCGACTGCATGCAGTCCCTGCCCTGGCGGAATTCCTCACGTTTCACAAAAAATGCAGTCTTTCCGGCCAGCGATACACATCCTGCAGCCGCCGGTAGTACAGACAGCAGGATCCAGGGAACACATTTGCCGCCATATGCCCCATAAGCGTCTATCCCTCGAAAAATATCAGACTGTTCTCTCTGAAAAAACAGAACGCCTGCGACTGCGGGCAGCTGCAGCAAAAATCCTTCCAGAACAAAGGAACGCATGGCCGCCAGAACCAGACCAAACGCTCCGGAGATGCTCTCCGTGATCCGGATACTGTCTTTTCCGCGCTGCTGCTTTTTGCCGCCTGCACACAAATACAGAAACAGCAGAAAACACATGCCGACCAGACATCCCACCGTGATGCCCAAAGAGATTCCCGCACTGCCATAAAGAGCGATAAAATCTTCATTCCGCAAAAGAGCGGCCGCCTTTTCACCGTAAACTTCCATTTTCGTGCAGATCAGTGCGGCAAAAATTCCGGTAATAATCATTGTCATGATTTCCGAAGATACCGTGGGCATTCCTGTTCCCATTCCCTGAAAATATCCTTTTACGGCGGCGGAGACAGCAGTAAAAAGAAGCGCCGGCGCTATCATTTTCAAGGGCAGCATTCCATAGGGTACAAGAAGCACATTCTTCATCCATATTTCAGACAGCAAAAACAGAAGCAGCGAACTGACTGCCCCTGCCGACGCCGCATAGAGCAGCGCGCCTTTCCATATTTTATCCGCGTTTTTGTACTGTCCCCTTGCCATTCTTGACCGGATCAGCTTTTCCTCCGCATCCGGCAGAAAAAACAGCAGAGGAATCATAAACAGCATCCAGCACTGCATCGCTGCCGTCAAATAACCTGCGCCGTTGTCTCCAATTCTGCCCGTCAGCCACAGCAAATACAAAAGCATCGGCACCCAGGTGAATATGACAGCCTGTTTTCTTCTGATTTCCGCCTGATTCATGCGCTGTCACCCCGCAGGATGCCAAGCGCATTCAGCACAGCCTCCTGCTTTGCCTCCATCGTTTCCGCCTCGTCTCTCTCCATATGGTCATATCCGCACAGATGCAGCATGCTGTGTGTGATCAGAAACGCAAACTCTCTTTTTTCACTGTGTCCGTAACTCTCCGCCTGCTCCCTGACCTTGTCCACGGACAGTATAATGTCACCCAGAATGAGTTCTCCGCTGTCCGGGTCAAAATAATCCGCCGGGTTGTCCTCCAGCCGGTCAAAATCGGCGGGACTTTCATAATCTATATTGGGAAAAGACAATACATCCGTTTCCCTGTCAATCTGCCGGTACTGTGCGTTGTAAGCCATGATTCCCGCATTGTCTGTGAGCAGTATATTGACCTGCACCTCGTAGGGACATTTTTCGCTCTCCAGTACTCTGGCGGCGACAAGGTCGGCAATCTCTTTCACATCAAAAGTGAATGTGGCGTCAGTCTCGTTTTCTATATAAGAAGTCATGCCCTCTTCCCCTCTCCCGGCGGAAACTCACCGTCCCTGGGGACGATGTTTCTTCTTCTCGCCGGATTCGTATTCTTCGTATGCTTTTACAATTTTCTGTACCAGCGGGTGGCGAACCACATCCTTGCTGGTCAGACTACAGAAAGCAATATCGTCAATACGCGACAGCACCCTGGTGGCGATATCAAGCCCTGATTTTGTTCCCGGCGCCAGGTCTTTCTGAGTGGCGTCTCCCGTAATGACCACCTTGGAGCCGAAACCGATTCTGGTCAGGAACATCTTCATCTGAGCCGGAGTGGTATTCTGCGCCTCATCCAGTATAATATAAGCGTTATCCAGGGTCCGTCCTCTCATATATGCCAGGGGAGCCACCTCGATCAACCCTTTTTCCATATTTTTCGCAAAGGATTCCGGTCCCATGATCTGATACAGCGCATCGTACAGGGGCCTCAAGTAAGGGTCCACCTTGCTCTGCAGATCCCCCGGCAGAAATCCCAGTTTTTCTCCCGCTTCAATGGCAGGGCGTGTCAGAATAATCCTTCCCACCTCGTCATTTTTAAAGGCCGTAATCGCCATGGCCATGGCCAGGTAAGTCTTTCCCGTTCCGGCAGGTCCAAGCCCGAAGACGATCATATTCTGCCGCATGGCGTCCACATATTTCTTTTGCCCCAGTGTCTTTGGCTTGATCGGCTTACCGTTTATCGTATGGCATATTACATCGCTGTCGATTTCCGTGAGTACCTGTTCCTGTTCTTCTTTTCCCAGTGTGATAGCATAATCCACGTTCTGTTCCTCTATCTCGTTTCCTCGTTTTGAAATTTCCAAAAGCTGTGACAGAATACTGACGGTCTTTTTGACCATTTTCTCTTCACCGCTGATTTTGACGGTTCCGTTCCGGTCAACAATGCTGACTTTCAGATCCTGTTCCAGTTTTCGAATATAGTTGTCATGATACCCAAAGATCTTTTTCATATGCTCCAGGGGCATCTCCATCTGATATGTGACTTCATTCATCTTCGCTGCCTGTCTCCTCCGGTACGATTGTTTCCTCCAGACCTGTTTTTTCCTCTACAGTCAACTCTCCCTGCAGGATCCATCCATTGCTTTCCGTATCTATTTTAACATTTTTTTCAATTATTTGTACCCCTTTTTGCTCTAAAGTTGCGAGAATTTCCGAATATTTTTCCCCGAGCAGCGCTTCCGCTTCCTGCAGAGAGTACTCTTTTTCCACGTTGAGATATTCGCGATAGGTAAAAGTGCCGAAAGAGAACGGAAGCGTCAGCCCTTTCAGCAGTTCTATATCCCTGCTGTCCGACACAATGTCATAATAAGGATAGGTGATCTCGCTGAAAGAGAGTGTATATTCTTTTTCGCCGCTGAGGATATAGTACTTTTTCTTCTCTCTTCCGGTATATACCTGATCCACATAATAAAAGGGAAGTGTCTCCCGCACCGGAATCGTATGGCGCACATAAATATCCGCATCCGCGCGCACATACTGGTATTTTCTTACGGTTGCATCCTCGTTCAGCACCGGAACTCTGCCGGACACCAGAAGATCGCCCTGCGCAATCTCCTGGCCGGTCTGAACCTGGGGAACGCCGCTTCTTACAATCATGGAGACAATGGTTCCTCCTGTATCCGCGGTGAGATTACTTCCGTAAGGATACTTCTCATCCTCGTCCGGAGCCGTCTGCAGGTTTGTGTTTTCCTTGATCTCAATTTTCAGCTTCGTCCCTTCCATCCTGGCGGAAGTCCATGTGATAATATCAAACTGCCGCCTGATTTCCTTTTCCAGTTCACCGATATCCACATCCTTTTTGGACATTCCCACATGGATTCCCTGCTGTTTCAGGAAGTCGATGAAAATATCTTCGGTGATTGTATAATTTCCCATAAGAGAGATGTCCCACACATACAGAGAGGTCCAGAACCAGAAAAAGACCGCCGCCGCAAATCCCAGAACGAAGATCTTTCTTGCCAACAGCCTGGGAATAAAAAAAGGGAGTCCACATCTTTCTAAGACGGCTACCCTTGTTCCTGTTTTCCTGGCAATGGGACGAAGTCCCCAGAATCCTTTCAGGCTGATGCACATATAGTAGACTTCGCCCTCTTTTTTGATGTCCCAGAGCAATATATTTTTATTGCTGCACAGATTCATAAATCGTTCCGGTGAAAATCCCCATACCTTAATCCGCACATAACCTCTCAGATATTTTAAGAGTGCAATCATGGATACCGCCTTTCCCCGTTATCCGCATGGCGCTACAGATAACTGACACTTTTGATGCATCCGCTGATCTTCATATCCTCATTGGTATAGTAATCAATGGAAAGATCCGTTCCCTGAAAGCAGATTTGACAGGTTTTGCCCTGCAGCAGGATCACGGTATCAGTATATTCCAGAATACCCCGGTAATTTTCAATCCATGCGTCGCGGTTTCCGGTCATGGTCACCACAAACGCCCCCATCACCACATCTCCCGGCAGTTTCAGAGATTCCACCAGTAATTCTTTATTTAATTTTCTGTTTTGTGTCTTTGATCTGTTTTTTCTCATACAACACTATATTCTGTGTTTTATGAGATAATTCCTCTTATGAAAGGAAGTTTTGCCGGAGCATGGTCAGAGAATTGATACGCTTTGAGAAACCGCTTTTGTGCCTGTTCCATTTTCTGCGCGTCGCTGCCATGCATAACGGCCAGGATGTCACCTTTTTGCACGGCATCCCCCGTTTTCTTCTGCAGCACAAAGCCCACCGACAGATCGATACAACTGTCCTTGGTCTCTCTGCCCCCGCCCAGAATCAGCGAACAGATACCGATCTCATCACAGGCAATGTGGCTCACATATCCCTCCGCAGGAGACAGGATCTGCCATGTCTCCTGCGCCTGCGGCAAAAGCTGCGGATCCCATACCGCAGACGCGTCTCCGCCCTGTGCCTCCACAAATTCCGCAAGCCTGCGCAGGGCGCTGCCATCCGCAATCACATTTTCAAGCATGCTCCTCGCCTGCTTCTCATCTCCGGCGGCGCCGCCGCAGATCAGCATCTGCGATCCCAATGTCATACAGAGTTCCACAAAGTCTTCCGGTCCATTACCCTGCAGTGTGTCGATAGCCTCCTTTACCTCCAGGGCGTTGCCCACGGCGCGTCCCAGCGGCTGATCCATATCCGATATAACCGCCCTTGTCCGCCTGCCCGCTCCGTTTCCGATGCGCACCATTTCCTCAGCCAGCGCAAAGGCATCCTCCTCTTTTTTCATAAACGCCCCGCTGCCGGTCTTGACATCCAGCACTATGGCATCCGCCCCGGCAGCCAGCTTTTTGCTCATGATGGAGGAGGCGATCAGGGACATATTGTCCACCGTCGCCGTAACATCCCTGAGGGCATAAATCTTTTTATCCGCAGGGGCAAGATCTTTTGTCTGCCCCATGATGGCGATGCCGATGCGGTTAACCTGCCGGGTAAACTGCTCCGTGGAGATACCTGTGGAAAACCCCGGAAAACTTTCCAGCTTATCTATGGTTCCGCCCGTGTGCCCCAGCCCTCTTCCGCTCATCTTGGCGACAGGAATGCCGCAGGCTGATACCATGGGAATCAACGCCAGGGAAGTTTTGTCCCCCACACCTCCGGTGCTGTGCTTATCCACTTTGATCCCTCTGATGCCGGACAGATCCAGAATCTCTCCGCTGTGAGCCATGGCCATAGTAAGATTCAGCGTTTCTTCCTCGGTCATTCCTCTGAAATAGATGGCCATCATCATGGCGGACATCTGATAATCCGGAATTCGATCCTGTGTAGACTCGCCGATCATATACTCGAGCTCATCCCTGCTCACCGCACCGCCGTTTCTTTTTTTGACAATCAGATCGTACATTCTCATTGATTTTTCCCCGCTCCTTCATTCAGCAGATAGGTTTTTAGCAGTTCAAACGTATTTTTCACTCCGTCCACATGACTTCGCTCGTATCCGTGGGACGCATAGACTCCCGCGCCGATCAGTCCGTGCTTTACGTCATAACCGGCTGACAGGGCCGCGTCGGCATCCGAGCCATAGTGAGGATAAATGTCCACGGCAAAGTCGATGCCTCGCTCTCTGGCAGCCTGGATCAGCCCTGTAACCACTTCATAATTATAAGGGCCTCCGCTGTCCTTTGCACAGATCGACACCTGATGTTCCTGACATGCCAATCCGTCTCCCACACATCCCATATCCACGGAAAGGATCTCTGTGACGCCCTCCGGCACCGTCCCGCAGGCGCCGTGTCCAACCTCCTCATAAACAGTGATATGCTGATAGATTTTCCGATCAGGAATTAAGTTTTCCTCCCGGATATATCTGGCAAATCCAAGCAAAATTCCCGTGCTGAGTTTATCGTCCAGAAAACGGCTCTTGATATATCCTTTGGAAGTGACCACGGTGCGCGGATCAAAGGCGACGATATCCCCTGTCATAATGCCCAGTTTTTCCGTCTCCTCTTTCGATTCGGTCTTCTCATCCAACACCACCTCCATAGTATCAAATCCGCGCTTTGTATCGCTGTAGTCCCCGTTGACATGGGTGGAGGCGTTGACAAGCTGGAATGTTCCCTCATACTTTCCGCTGAATCTGGTGATGACGCGGCAGTTTTCCGCCTCGGCGTTGTTGGGATTCAGTCCGCCCAGAGGCGTCAGCCTCAGCCTGCCGTTTCCTTTTACTTCGGCCACCATTGCTCCCAATGTGTCCGCATGGGCTTCCAGCAAAACAGCATTGTCCGCATCTTTTCCCCCAAGATCTGCCAGCACGCCGCCTTTTACGGTTTTTACCGGCGTATATCCCATTTCCCTGTACGCTTCCATACAGTATTCCGCCACATCGTTAGTGTATCCTGTGGGACTGTCAATGGCCAGCAGCTTCTTTGTCTCCTCCACAATGTATTCCAGGTACTTATCTGTTTTGATATCCATATTCCGTCAAAACTCCTTTCTATCGCCGATTTTTTAGCCGTTGGAACAGTTGGCCGCGTCGATGGCCAGCACAATCATCAAAATATAAAGCGCATTTCCGCCGTCCGCAAAGGAAAGTTCATAGGTGTCCGTCCAGTTCCAGATTTTCTTTTCCACGGACGCCACACCGTTTCCGAAAGAATCTGTAATCCGGTAGTCCCACCCCATGATGTCGCCTTCTATATTCCATCCCATGCAGTCCAGTGTATATTTGGGGATAAAGAAAGAAAACTCTCTCTTTACCTGCCCGATATACCGGTTTCCCATATACAATTCAAATTTGGGCAGCATAGTCAACACTTTTTCCTGGACTGTGCCGATATGTTCGCCCTGTACATCAAGAATGTGCAGACAATGGCCCCAGGACAGTTTTCCCTCCACAGTGTAGACTGTGTTCCCGTACTCGTCGTAGATATCATAACTGTCAAACCAGGAAAAGAACCTCTGTTTAAAGAGCAGTTTCAATTTTAGCACCTCCTCGTTTCATGCGAAAACTTCCGTTTACATCCTTTCAATTTAATCAACCGATTTCAGAGACTCCGCCATATTTATTTTTTCCAGCTTTCCGGCCATCAATTTGTTTACCAGCCATGAAAAAACCAACGTGAGAAGAAAACTGTACAGATAACTGACCGGTTTTACATGGACGTCAAAAGATACCATATCCACCACAACCTGGCTCATGACAAAACGATGCAGGAAAAAACCAAGACCCAGTCCTACAAACGCCCCTATGATCGTCAGAACCGTGTTTTCCCGGAAAACATAGGAAGCGGTTTCCGATTTATAAAAACCAAGCACCTTAATGGTAGCAATCTCACGGATGCGCTCTGTGATATTAATATTTGTCAGATTATAGAGCACGATAAATGCCAGCGCTGCCGCACAGAGAATGATTACGATGACAATAAAGTCCATGCTGCTCATCATGGAAGAAAAGCGGTCCATCATATCCGCATTTACCGTTACGGCGGACATTTCGTCCATTCCCATAATCAGCGCGGCGGTCTGATGGGCGTCCGCATCTTCTCTCAGATTCATATATACGGTGGTAAACTCCGGCATTATGCCGATCTGTTCCTGATAGGTATCCGCATTCAGGTAGACATAGTTATATACATAATTTTCACAGATACCGCTGACTGTCACATGAATTGTCCGCATTTCGTCATCCTGCAGCAGAATCTCATCCCCTGCTTTCAGGTCGTATGTCTCCGCAATTTTACGGCAGACTACGATTTCCCCTTTTTCTGGATAGGAAATAGTTTCCCCCTTATCCGTATGCAGACTGATATAGTCCGCTGTCTGTTCGGGATCCTTGACCATAATCAGGTTCAGCGCCTTGATCTGTCCGTCATGCTTTAAGTCGATGGACTGTTCCGCGGCATATGTCCATTCTTCCACATAGGGAGAAACAAGTTCCCGAAATTCGTTCTCTGTATCTGTATCCGCCGCATCCTTAAAGGTCGCTGCGATATCAAAAATCTGGATCTCCTCAAACTGCTGGGACGCTATGCTGGTAATGGAATCCTTCAGACCAAATCCCGTGACCAGAAGCGCGGTACAGCCGCTGATGCCGATAATCATCATAAAGAAGCGTCTCTTGTAGCGGAAGATATTTCTCGCAGACACTTTGTGAAGGAATTTCAGCCTTTTCCAGATAAATGGCAGATACTCCAGAATCACCCGCTTGCCCGCCTTGGGGGATTTGGGACGCATAAGCTGTGCCGCCACCTCCGACAATTCATAGCGGCAGGACAGCCATGTGGTGCCGGCAGAGCAAATGATGGATACAACCAGAGAAATGATCGCCATATTTGTCTCAAACACATACTCCAGAGGCACAAGATTGTACATAATCCCATAGGCGCTCCAGATCACTCTCGGAAATAGATAAGTTCCCAGGAGAAATCCTCCCACACAGCCCGTAAAGGCGGCGCTGCCGGAATAAAACATATATTTGGACATGATCTTCCATTCGCTGTAACCCAGCGCTTTCAGCACGCCGATCTGTGTTCGCTGTTCCTCCACCATGCGGTTCATGGTAGTCATACACACAAGCGCCGCCACCAGAAAGAAAAACAGCGGAAAGATATTGGCGATTCCCTCCACGATAGAGGAATCGTTTTCAAAACACACATATCCCACATTGGTATTTCTGCCAAGCACATAAACAGAGGGACTCTCCAGATCATCGATCTCCTGCCTTGCATCCGCAATTTTTGCTTCGGCATCTGCGATCTCTGTCTCAAATTCATCTTTGGCATCCGCATATTCTTTCAGGCCGTCTGTATATTCTGTCCAGCCGTCCTCCAGTTCCTGCTTCCTCTCTTCTATTTCCTTTTTTGCATCGCCAAGTTCCCTTTTGGCTCTTTTGACCTCAGCTCTGGCATCTTCCAGTTCCGCTCTGGCATCTGCAATCTGCGCCCAGCCGTCTGCAATTTCCGCCCTGGCATCCGCGATCTGCTGTTTCCCTTCCTCCAACTGCCGCCGCCCGTCGTCGATCTCGGCTTTTGCCTCGCGAAGCTGTCTGTCTGCATCTGAAAGTGAGTTCTTGCCGGATTGGAGCTGGGATTGATAGCCTTTTACGGTTTCAAGCCCTGCCTGCGCCTCAGCTCGCTGTTGGGAAATATATTGAAAACCAACTGTAATCTCATACTGCTCACGGATTGCTTCTTCACTGTCAGCCGAAATTTCTCCTGATTCAATCCGCTTCTTTAACAACAACTCCTGTGCTTTTAACCCTTCCTCCCCCGCTGCCAGCTGCTTTAATCCGTCGTTAATCGCCGCCACCTGCTCCCTCAGCTGCGACTCTTTCGCGGCCAGTTCGCTCTTTTTCTGCTGCAGCACACTGTTGGAGTCATCCCACTGACGCTGCGCATCCGCCAGTTCCTGCTCTTTTGCAGGCAGCTCGGCTTCCTTTTCCGCCAGTTCCGCCTCTGCGTCCCGAAGTTCCTGTTCATTTTCCGCAATCTCGGCTTCGCCCTCTTCAATCTCCTTTTGGGCGTTGCGGATTTTTTTCTCCGCATCCCGGATCTCTTTCTCACCATCCGCGATTTTGGTTTCTCCGTCCGTGAGTTCTGCGTAGGCATCGTCCAGTTTCTTTTGGGCGTCATCCAGTTCCTGCTCCGCCTCCGCTTTTTTTTCATCCAGTTCCTCTCTGGCATCCGCCAGTTCCTGCTCCGCCTCCCCGACAATATCATCAAAGCGCTTTTGGGCCCGCAATTCTGTCAGTTCTTCCCACACAGGTTCTTTTTCTTCCAGAAAGTCCTTATATTCCTGTCCGTAGAGATCAAAATCCTCCTGAAATTTCACAAATATTTCCGTGTAATAGTCTATATCAAAACCACCGGGAAGAAGATAAACAAAACCGCTGATCTTACCGTTTCCCAGAGTCGTATTTCCGCGCTCAAACTGTATATAATAAGAGGACTGGGCAATTCCCACAATAGTGTATTCACGGTATTTAAAATGTTCCAGGTCGTCCGGATTATTGGCATTGGAGAGGCAGATCTTCTCTCCGATCTGGTCCTTTGAAAACATATTGGAATCTACCACACATTCCTCGTCCGTCTCCGGCATTCTTCCGGCAGTCAGGTAAATTCCGTTTACTTTTTCTGTCAGAGAGTGCATTTTCAGGACGCTTTCATTTCCCGCATCATTTACATAGACAATATCCAGCGATACCGAGCCCTCCGCAGCCCGGATTCCCTCCCGGGATGCAAAAAAATCCACATCCTCCTGCTCAAATCCAAGCGTGGAAAGCAGACGATAATCATAAAACTGCAGTTCCTCCAGATATTTCTGTGTCGTAGCAACCATTGCGGGTTTCGTAGCTTTCAGTCCGGCAAAAAAGCCCACTCCAAGAGCGACGATCGCCATGATCGCCAGATATCTTCCCAGGCTCTGTTTGATTTCTCTAAGCGTTGTTTTCCGCATG
>JAAVAG010000201.1 GCA_014804185.1 Lachnospiraceae bacterium | reverse complement strand
TATTACCTCCATGGATATGGACGGCATGCCGCGTGATACCATGTATTATATTCTGCATCCCATGCATCAGAACGGAGGCAGGATTTTTGTTTCGGTGGAAAATCGAAAGACGGTCATGCGCAAGGTTCTGACGGGAGAGGAAGCGAAAGCGCTGATCAGGGAGATTCCGGATATTGAAGAACTGTGGATTGCCAACGATAAGGTGCGCGAGGAAAAATATAAGGAATGCATCAGAACGTGTGACTGCAGAGAGCTGGTGCGGATCATCAAAACTTTGTATATGCGCAGGCAGATGCGGATCATGCAGGGGAAAAAGATAACGGCTACAGACGAACGTTATCTGAAACTGGCGGAGGATAACTTATATTCGGAACTGTCTATTCCATTGGAGATTCCCAAGGAAGATATGGAAAAATATCTGACGAATGAGATTGAGAAAATGAAAGCATGACCGTGGAGATCGGGAGGATATTATATGGCCAATACAGAGGAATTCTGGCGCTGGTTCAGAGAATTGTGCAGCGGGACAGGCAGAGAGGCGGTTGTGACGGAAGAAATCTGTCGTGCTCTTGAAAAATCGTCGGGCATACGGAAAGAAATACAGTATTATTTCCGGACACAGGAGTTTCTGTGTGAGTACCGTGTGCAGGGGTATTCGCTGATTGATATTATGATCTGGCAGATGGATCATTTCAAGGCCTGGCTGGACAGGGGAAATGCCATGATTAAGGGGGATGGGAATCGAATGCTCCTGGAAGCTGCGGTCACGATGCTGGAAATGGAACGTGATCCGGCCCCATATGTGGAAAAGATGGGACGGGAGACGGGAACCGATTATCCGGATAAATTCCGGTAGAAAAAACTGTGAAAGATAAATCTGATAAAACAAATGCCTGGCAGGTTGATCCGCCGGGCATTTTCTTTTTTTAGGAAAGCGGACGACCTGCTTATTTAAAATTCTATACGCGCAATCAAAAGACCTACAGTAAACTGTAGGCCTTTCGATTGTGTAAAAGGGGAATTCTTCCGGAATTTTGCTATATAGCAGTCTTGACTCTCATCAAGACATCTATAGTATAAAACATTTTTTGTTTTTTTTTTACAACAAAATTGAATATTTTTAAAAAAATTTTAGCCAGAACTTGGAAATACAATTTTGCACGAGAATGCGCGGCAATTTGGAGGGAGAATGAAGGCAGGGGTTCCGCCTGAGAGAAAGGGTACGCGGACATAAAAAACGCCATGCGTTATTTTCGCATGGCGTTTTGAAGCAAACGAAAACGTTATCAGAGCGCTTTCTTCTTCCATCTTCCCAACAGATAAAAGAAGAATGTGATCAGAGCGCCCAGAATCCAGGAGCACAGCGTGGAGATCCACAGGCTTTCGTACCGCCCCTGGGGCAGATCCGGCGTCCTGGTCAGATAGACCAGTCCATAGGCCAGAGGAACCCGAATGGCAACGGTGGTCATCAGAGAGATCCACATAGGAGTCATGGTGTCACCCGCGCCGCGCATGATGCCGGACAGACTCTGGGTCACGGCCATGGCGATATAACCCGCGGCCAGGATTTTCATCATATCTGCGCTGAGTACAGCAAGTTCGCGGGTGTTGGTAAAAATTCCCATAAGATATGGGCCGAACAGCAGGATCAGTCCTGTAATCGCAGCGGACGTGCATGCGGCAATCAAAGTTCCCTGTTTTGCCCCCTGTCTGACGCGATCATATTGTTTGGCTCCCACGTTCTGGCCCGCATAGGTGGTCATGGCCGTGCCGAAAGAAAAATTGGGCATCATGGCAAAGCCGTCTACACGCATGATAATCACGTTGGCGGCAATGATCATTTCCCCAAAGCTGTTGGTCAGGGACTGTACGATCACCATGGCCAGGGAAAAGATGGCCTGGGTGATCCCGGAGGGAAGACCGAGCCGGATCACCGTCAAAATATTTTTTCGGTCGGGTTTGAGATATTGCATCTTCATGTCGAAGAAATCCGTCATTTTTCGCAGTTTTCGGATGCACAGAACGGAAGAGATCAATTGGGCAATGACGGTAGCCAGCGCTACGCCGGCCACTTTCATATCGAGTCCGGCGACAAACCATACATCCAGCACAATATTGATCACTGTGGCCACCAGAAGATAGACCAGCGCAGACAGAGAATCGCCAAGACCGCGCAGGATACCGCAGAGAATATTATAATAAGCCAGGCCCGCAATCCCCAACAACAGGATCATCAGATAGGATGCGCACCAGTCGATAATCGCATCCGGAGTATCCAGAAGGACCAGCAGAGGGCGGACGGAGAGGGAACCGATTACCATCAGCAGGATGGAAGCGGCGGCCGTCAGCGTGATGGAACTGCCGATGGTGCGGGACAGATTTTCCCTGTCATGGGAGCCGAAGTACTGGGACACCATAATGCTGACACCCATGGAGATGCCTACAAACAGTACAAGCAGAAGATTAAAAATGGGACTGGCGCTGCCGACAGCAGCCAGAGCGTTATCTCCTACATATTTTCCCACCACGATACTGTCTACGGTATTGTACAGCTGCTGGGCGATATTGCCGATCAGCATGGGGATGGTAAAAGCCACAATTTTTTGCCAGGGTACTCCCTCAGTCATATCTACCTGTCCGAACAGACTCTTAAATTTTTCCAGCATTTTTTCTCACCTTTTCTTTGTGTATCATTGCTATTCTAGGCGATATGGAAAAATAACACAAGCCCCTTTTCCCAATTTTTGCTGTACTTTTGAGGGAAATATGGTACAATAAATGTAAAATCCAGCCGCCGCGCGTCTCCTTTGCCGCGTACCTGCTGGTGATTACTGTTGGCATAGGAGTATGGGGCATGGGCGAAAAGTCGTTGCAGAAAAGAAAATATATTCTGGAGACCGCCAGAAAGGTTTTCATGGAAAAGGGATATAAGAATGTGACCATGAAAGATATCGTGGACGCGTGTGAAATCAGCCGGGGCGGCCTGTATCTGTATTTCGGCAGTACTGCGGAGATTTTTATGGAAGTGCTCAGGATGGAATCCCTGGAGACAGACGATGTGTTTTCGGATAACATTTCAAAGGATGCGACTGCGGCGGACATATTAATGTTGTTTCTCAAGGAACAGAAAAAAGAACTTCTCAGGAAAAACGGCAATCTGACGGTGGCCACCTATGAGTTCTTTTTTTCGGAGGAAATTCCGAAGAAAGAAAATATTCTGCGCAGGCAGTTTGATTCGGCCGTAAAGATTATGGAGAAGCTGATTGACGCAGGGGTGCAGAGCGGTGAATTATATTGCGGAAACAGCCGGGTTACGGCGAGAAATATTATGTTTGTCCTGGAAGGACTGAAAATTTCGGCACAGACCATCGGGGTGACGCCGGAAACTGTGGACGAGGAACTGGCCTATATTCTGCAGGGCCTGGGAATAGAGGAATAAAGGATGGAGGAAATCATGGGAAACGTCAGACGTATCTATGTGGAAAAAAAACAGCCTTTTGCGGTAAAGGCGAACGAACTGCGGGAGGAACTGAAAAACTATCTGGGAATCGGAGGGATATCCGGTGTGCGGCAGCTGATCCGCTATGATGTGGAACATATATCGGATGAGATTTTTGAGAGAGCCTGCAAAACGGTATTTTCGGAGCCGCCTGTGGACGATCTGTACCGCGAGGAAATTCTGCTCAAGGAGGGTGAGAGGGCTTTCAGCGTGGAATTTCTGCCGGGGCAGTTTGACCAGAGAGCGGATTCTGCCGTGCAGTGCGTGAAGTTTTTAAAGGAGGACGAGGAACCGATTATCCGGACGGCGGTGACTTATATTATTTCCGGGCAGATTTCCGACGAAGAATTTGCCAGAATAAAAGCGTACTGTATCAATCCGGTGGATTCGCGGGAGACGGATATGATTAAGCCGGACACGCTGACGGCCAGTTATGAGGAACCGTCGAATGTTGCCGTTTTTGAGGGATTTCGCAGCATGCCGGAGGATGCGTTTCAGAAATTATACGATTCTCTTGGGCTGGCGATGACCTTTAAGGATTTTCTGCATATCCGGAATTATTTTCGGGAGGAGGAACACAGAGATCCCACCATGACCGAGATCAGGGTGCTGGATACATACTGGTCCGATCATTGCCGCCATACCACATTTTCCACGGAACTGACAGATGTGGAATTCGGGGAGGGCTATTACCGTGCGCCGCTGGAGACAACCTATCAGAGTTATCTGGATACCAGAGAGGAAATCTTTGCGGGCAGAAAAGATAAATTTGTCTGTCTCATGGATCTGGCGCTGATCGCCATGAGAAAGCTGAAAAGGGACGGCAAACTTGACGACATGGAGGAATCGGAGGAGATCAATGCCTGCTCGGTGGTGGTGCCAGTGGAACTGGACTGCGGCGGTGAGAAAGTGACCGAGGAATGGCTTGTGTTCTTTAAAAACGAGACGCACAATCATCCCACGGAAATCGAGCCTTTCGGCGGCGCAGCCACCTGTCTGGGCGGTGCGATCCGGGATCCGCTTTCCGGCAGGGGATATGTGTATCAGGCCATGCGCGTCACCGGCGCGGCGGATCCCACTGTTCCTGTGGCCGATACGCTGAAAGGAAAATTGTCACAGAAGAAGCTGGTGCGCGGCGCTGCCAGCGGATATTCCTCCTACGGCAATCAGATTGGGCTTGCAACAGGTCTGGTAAAAGAAATCTATCATCCCGACTATGTGGCTAAGCGTATGGAGATCGGGGCAGTGATGGGTGCTGCGCCCAGAAAGAACGTGCTGCGCGGACATTCCGATCCGGGGGATGTGATCATTCTGCTGGGCGGACGCACGGGGAGGGACGGCTGCGGAGGCGCCACGGGTTCCTCCAAGGTGCATACGGAGAGTTCCATAGAGACCTGCGGCGCGGAAGTACAGAAAGGAAACGCGCCTACAGAGCGTAAAATCCAGAGGCTGTTCCGCCGGGAGGAGGTCAGCAGGATCATCAAAAAATGCAACGATTTTGGAGCGGGCGGCGTGTCCGTGGCCATCGGAGAATTGGCGGACGGCCTGGTGGTGGATCTGGACAGAGTGCCGAAAAAATATGCGGGTCTGGACGGAACGGAACTGGCTATTTCCGAGTCCCAGGAGCGGATGGCCGTGGTGGTGGAGCCAAAGAATGCGGATGCATTTTTAGAATATGCCAGAGAAGAAAATCTGGAGGCAGTATCGGTGGCGGTGGTGACCAGCGAGCCGAGATTGGTATTGAAGTGGAGAGGAAAAGAGATCGTCAATATTTCCAGGGCGTTCCTGGATACCAACGGCGCGCATCAGGAGACCGCAGTCAAAGTGGATATTCCGGGCCAGGAAGACAACTACCTGGAAAAATATGCGGTTCCCGCCGTGGAGGAGGCGCTGGAGAAAGGGGATGTGGAGCAGGCCTGGCTTGCGCTGATGGGAGATCTGAATGTGTGCTCCCAGAAAGGGCTTGTGGAAATGTTCGACGCCTCCATTGGGGCGGGGAGCGTGTTTATGCCCTATGGCGGCAGGTACCAGCTGACCGAGACACAGACAATGGTGGCAAAGCTGCCGGTTCTGCGCGGCAGCACGGATACGGTTACGATGATGGGATATGGTTTTGATCCCTATCTCTCTTCCTGGAGTCCCTATCACGGCGCGGTATATGCGGTGACTGAGTCTCTGGCAAAGATCGTGGCAAGCGGCGGAGATTACAGCAGGGTCCGCTTTACATTCCAGGAATATTTCAGACGTATGACAGCCGATCCGACGAGATGGAGCCAGCCTTTTGCAGCCCTTTTGGGAGCCTATGACGCACAGATCGGCTATGGTCTGCCGTCCATCGGAGGAAAAGATTCCATGTCCGGCACGTTTAATGACATTGATGTGCCGCCTACTTTGGTTTCCTTTGCAGTGGATATCGCAAAGAGCGGCGACATCATTACGCCCGAACTGAAAAAGGCAGGGAACTGCCTGGTGCACTTTGAGATAGAAAAGGATGATTATGATATTCCGGTCTATGGAAAGGTGATGGATCTTTACGGAAAAATTCATGAACTCATCACAGAGGGTGTGATTCTTTCCGCCTATGCCGTGGATGCCAGAGGCGTGGCTGCAGCGATTTCAAAGATGGCGTTCGGAAATAAGCTGGGGGCCGTACTTGAGGAAGGGCTTACCATGGCGGAACTGTTCGGATGCGGGCTGGGAGATATTGTAGCGGAGGTTGACGCCGCCCATATTAGGCAGCTGGAGGAGCAGGGACTGGACTACAGACTGCTGGGCCGGGTGACAGAGGAGGCTGCTTTCACGTACGGAGATGTGAAGATCGATCTGGAGAGGGCGCTGAGCGAGTGGAAGAGACCGCTGGAAAAGGTGTTCCCCACCAGGGCGGCGCAGGATACCGCACCAGTGAACCGCAAGTGCTTTGAGGCGGATCAGATCTATGTATGTAAGCACAAGACGGCAAGACCCCGTGTCTTTATTCCGGTGTTCCCGGGGACGAACTGTGAATATGATTCCGCAAGGGCGTTTGAGCGCGCGGGTGCGGATGTGGTAACCAGAGTGTTCCGGAATCTCTCCGCGGAGGATATCAGGCAGTCTGTGATTGAATTTGAAAAGGCCATCGGGCAGGCGCAGATTATCATGTTCCCGGGTGGGTTTTCCGCAGGTGACGAGCCTGACGGCAGCGCAAAATTTTTTGCCACTGCTTTCCAGAATGAAAAGATGAAAGAGTCGGTGATGAAACTGCTGCAGGAGAGAGACGGACTTGCACTGGGCGTCTGCAACGGTTTCCAGGCGCTGATTAAACTGGGGCTGGTGCCGTACGGGGAGATTGTCGGACAGAAAGAGGATTCTCCCACCCTGACTTTTAACACCATAAACAGGCACATTTCCAAGATGGTATATACAAAAGTGGTTTCCAATAAATCTCCATGGCTGCAGGGCGCGGCGCTGGGGGCTACCTATTGTACGCCTGCCTCCCATGGGGAAGGACGCTTTGTGGCGCCCGCCGAATGGATCGACAGACTGTTTGCAAACGGACAGGTGGCCACGCAGTATGCGGATTTTGACGGCAATGTTTCCATGGATGAGGAGTGGAATGTGAACGGCTCCTATGCCTCCATTGAGGGCATCACCTCGCCGGATGGGCGGTGCCTGGGCAAGATGGCGCATGTGGAGCGCAGGGATACATCTGTGGCTGTCAATATTTACGGAGAGCAGGATATGCGGATCTTTGAATCCGGCGTGAAATATTTTAAATAAGAAAATGCTGGCGATGTATCCAGCAGGCTGTGGATGGGGATTAAAATGCGGTATTTTGTGGAAGACTACGGTGCAAAGGAAGACAGACAGGACGGCATGGGAGGAATATGAGAAAGAGTAAAAAGGGGATGACTGCCGGGGAGGGACGCGACTGGTACAAGCTGGATCTCTCCGCCATTGTTTATCCCACGTTACAGCGCAGAGATTTCTCCTCCGTGTACCGGCTTTCGGTGCTTTTGAAAGAGGAGATAGATCCCGGGCTGCTGCAGCAGGCCGTGGATTTTGTTCTGCCCAGATTTCCTACTTACAAGGCGGCCATGAGAAAAGGGGTATTCTGGAGGTATCTGGAACCCAATGACAGGCCGGGACCGTTTGTCCGGCCGGATATAAAAAATC
>JAAVAG010000200.1 GCA_014804185.1 Lachnospiraceae bacterium | reverse complement strand
GCCGCCCGATGGTCTCGCTCCTCTCTCTCAGGTCCAGAACCTCCTCATACCGCCTGAGCAGATCGGAAAGCTTTCTGGCTCTCTGTACCCGGTTGTCCTTATTTTTATCCAGAGTGGAGTCAAAGACGGATACCTGCCTTGTAGCCTCGCGGAGTTTCTTCATATACCGCAGCGCTCTTCTCCTGTAATCGCTGTTTCCCAGCCGCAGAATGGGGAAAGGAATGATCCTGCCCTGATATTGCATACCGGACAGCTTCTTAAACACGCCGTCTATGGGATGATTGTTATACGACGAAAAGAGCACGGTCCTTTCGTTAAAAAAGGCCGTGACTATCGTATTGATGATCGTACTGGTCTTGCCGGTGCCCGGAGGTCCCTGAATGTACGCCACCGGGTATTTCATGGCATTGTTGATCGCCAGCAGCTGATCCAGATTGATTCTTTTATCCGCCAGAGCGATGGGATAGGTTTTTCTCCTTGCGGGCCGGCCCAGCAGATCACCGAAAAACGCCTGTATCGGCACGGTGACTTCCCGCTTCTCGTACATTTCGATGATGGCCGCATATTCCCTGTGCAGATCCAGCGGCACGTCCATGCCGATCCCGATCACATAAGGCATATCGTCCACATCCGAGGCCCGGCGGACGCGGCCTGACACGCACTCCTTGATCCTCTCCTGATTTTCCTCGAACCGGTCCAGCATTTCATATTCGTCGGCATCCAGATATCTGCGGATACTCTCTTTCTGCCCTTCCACCGTAAATTCCGTACACACGGTAATATCCTCGTCCGGGCGCAGCAGCCTGCCCGCCACATCCAGCAGCAGTTTCCGGTACGCCATGACATACAGTCCTTTTTGTGTGTGGATACTGAGCACATTCATAGCCAGCTGCTGAAGCTGCAGCCTGCCGCCCTTTTCCTGCTCCTCCTCGGCCCTGTACTGAAAATGTTTCACAATGCTCTGAAACTGCTCGTCGCTCAGCGCACAGGTTCCCGTCCCGAGCCTGTCCCTGTCCAGATACCTGATCAGGGCAAAATCCCGCCTGTAGGGCGTAGCGTCCATGCGGCTGCAGTTTTCCAGATAATTCAGGATCTTCAGATTCGCCGTATGTTCAAACAAAACCTTATATTTGTCCGGATACAGGCTGATATCCTCTACCAGCCGCTTATTTACGGCAAAGTAGGAACCGTCTATGATCCTGGCGGACAAAATGCTGTCTATGAAAATACAGTCCAGCCTGCAGGTAGTATACTGCCCCAGGTGCAGTCCCTCCACGGAAAGACTGCGTCTGCGCACATCCAGATCGTAGATGCCGATCCAGTATTTCGTCACCTGCTCAGCCTGGTTCCGATATTCAATACTCAGCCATTTTCCCTCATGGATCGCTCTGAAAACATCACGGCAAATGTGGTTCATACTTCTCCCCGACAGCGCATTTCCATCATGATTTTCACGGATTTATGCTGCCTGTCCATACGTCTTTTCTCTGAATATTTTACCACAGACACAGGCAGTATAAAACAGAAAATTCATAAAAGCGGATGGCTTCAGGCTGCCCTCTGAGCGGTTGCGGTTTCAATCCATTCCGCCCCTTTTATATCCCCACCAAAACACTGCCGCCGCTGTTGCCCCGTTCAGCAGCATCACCGCCGCGCCCTCCGCCGCCGGGCCATATCCGGTCTCTTCGATCATCCGGCGGATCTGCCCGGAATAGGTCAGCCTTGCAGCCTGCGCAAGCTCTTCATTAAACATGGCAAGCATGAGAAAAAAAGAAAAAAGCATCATCACCAGCACGGTAATGGACGTCTCCATGATCTGATTTCTGCTCCATACGCCGATGGCCGCGCCGATCAGGATGGAAACCAGAATCCCCGCCGCCATAAGCAGCATAAACCTTGCGGCAGCCGCTCCCGCATACCCGCCGCACAGACAGATCACACCGGCCCCCGCCATACCGGCAAGCCAGACGGCGCCCCCTGTTCCTGTCAGATACTCCGCCGGCCTTACATCAGACATCAGCAGAACCCGCAGCGTGTTTTTTTCCTTCTCCTCCGCGATAATGGCCGCCATGCAGACTATGGGCGCCATTCCCGCATACATAGGCGCAAACATATTTACAAAAAAGTGTTCCGGCATCCCCTCGATCCGCACCAGATTTTCCATCATCACCGTCATCGCCGGAAACAGGACAAACTGGATCAGAATCGCCTTATTCTTTGTTGTATCTCTGATCTGTTTCAGAAAAACCGCTGCCGAATGACTCATTTTCATACTCCTTTCCTG
Source organism: Lachnospiraceae bacterium (assembly GCA_014804185.1). Lineage (GTDB taxonomy): Bacteria > Bacillota > Clostridia > Lachnospirales > Lachnospiraceae > Acetatifactor. The sequence continues at coordinate 4,564 of JAAVAG010000200.1, read as the reverse complement.
TCCCAGCACTCTCTGCCGCCCGGTCAATCCAGCCCGCGCCCGGTCAGTTCCATAAACACGGATTCCAGATCCGGCTCCGTGGAGTGAATGGTTCTGACCATCTCCCGCTCCAGATATCCCGCCACTTCTCCGGCGGAGGATGCGCCGTTTGCAAGTTCCACATCCCGCCCGTCACACAGATGAAGCCGGATCCTCCTCTGATGATCATAGCGCCTGCATATTTCTTCCGGGCTGCCCTGCTCCACGATTCTCCCCTCATGCAGCAGTGCGATATTGCCGCACAGATTCTGCGCCTCCGACATATTATGAGTGGTCAGAAAGATGGTGACGCCGCGCTGCTGCTGAACGCGTAGCAGTCTGTGTATTTCCTCCGCCGTCGCCGGATCCAGACCGCTTACGGGCTCATCCAGAAACAGGATATCCGGCTCAGCCATCAGCGCCCTGGCCAGAATCAGCCTGCTGCGCATCCCTTTGGAGAGATGCATGGCGGCTCTCTTTTTCGCATCGGTCAGCCCCACCTGCTCAAGCGCGCTGTCAATCCTATGGCGGGGCAGGCCGTATATTCTGGCAAACAGTTTCAGATTCTCATAACAGGTCAGCCGTTCATACACGCCGAACTCATCCATCATGATTCCGATTCTGCACTGTCTCATGCGGCCATTTTCGGTCCTGCGGCCCGGCTTTCCTCCCGTACAGTATCCGTTTTCGCCTGCCGTTATCACCTGCCCGCCCGTGGGTGCAAGCTGGCCTGTCAGAATTTTGATGAGAGTCGTCTTTCCCGCTCCGGACGGTCCCAGCAGCCCGAAGATCTCGCCTTTGGAAATCCGGAGCGTGACACCGTTTAACACTTTCTTTTTGCCGAATTCATGTTGGATCTCCAACGCCTGAATGCCATATACTGTCTGTTCACTCCCGTTCATCGTCTGCCTGATCCTCCCCCTCCGTCTGTTCTCTCAGTTTTGCGCGGCGCAGCGCCTCCTCCATTTTCCTGTTTTCGGCTTTTTCCAATCTGTCCGTGACCACCGTGCTAACCGCAAAGCAGATCCCGAAACAGAGCAGGAACATGACCCAGGGCTGCCACATATCCGCCGGAAACCAGTCAAACAGCAGAATAAAAACAATCGCCGTGAGCAGGACAGCCGTCACCATCCCCATGGTCCGTCCGGTTACGGAGAGATTCCGGATCACTGTCTCCGTGAAAAACAGAAATCTCCAGAAAACAATCAGCGCCGATATCAGCAGAAACTGCCACATAAGCGCAATGCTGAGTCCCTCGCCACCCAGTGAAAACATGGCCGAAAACTCTCTTGCGTTCTCCCCGAAAAGCAGGCAGAATACACTCTGCACTGCCATAGAAAAGCCAAAGATCAAAAAAACCTGCCCCGCATAATGAAAAATTGTCTTTCTCTCTTCCATTTACTTTACCCCAAGCTTTCTTTTCAACTCTTCCGCGTACTGCCTTGAAACCATGATCTGTTCCCCGTTTTCCAGCGTAATCCTGATCTTCCTGTCAAACTCCGCTTTCAGCGCCCGGATATGCCTGAGCGATACCAGACATGATTTGCTGACGCGGAGAAAACCGCACTCGCCCAGCCGCCCCTCCACTTCATAAAGCTTTAATCCCGACTCAAAACAGTCGTCACAGGTATACACAAAGGTTTTTCTGTCCACCGCCTCCACATAGACAATCTTTGAGACATCCAGAAGATAGGTTTCTCCGTCTTTTTCCGCTACAAGCTGACTGTCCAGAATGCGCAGCATGGCAAGTATTTTTTCTATTTCAGGCGTAAGCCTGCTGCAGGATATCGCAATTTCCGTATCCTCTATATTTTCATCCACATTGATCCATATTTTCAATCCATCATCCTCTTTTCCGCGTTATGCAGATCATCCGGCCTGTTTTTACCTTAACATCATATCTCCCGATCCGCAAGCCGCCGCGACGTATCCTGCCGGATTTGCAACATAAACAGCCGGGATTCCCGTCCACAGAGAATCCCGGCTCATGATCTTTTGTCTGCACTTCAGTGATGGCTGTCATGATGACTATCATGATTGTCATGGTTACTGTGCGGACATCCCTGATAATGATCGCTCTCGCACTCATAATCCAGAACCGCACCTGTGAAAGCATCTATGGAATATTCATATTCCACACAGTCGATATAAAACTCTATCTCATATTCGCTGATCCCGTCTTCCCGCTCCAGCTTTGCCTTGGTAAAGACCACGGAGGACACCGCATACCCCGCATGCCCGGCGGCAATCTCTTTTGCCTGTTCCACTCCGATATAGGAACTTCCGTTTCCCGATGCAGACGCCTGGGCAGGAGAGTCGCTCTGATACATTTTCACTTCTCTGTCCAGAATAGCGCCTGTGGCGGCGTCCAGTTTGTACTCATACTCTCCCGCAGATGTGTAAAACTCGATCTCGTATACGACGATTCCGTCATCCCAATCCGATTTCACCTTTGTAAAAACAGCGTCCGCCGCGGATACACCGGCATCCGACAGCGCGGCCGATTTGGCGGCATCCAGCGTGATCTGACTTCCGGCGGGCTGGTTTCCAACAGGCTGACTTTCAGCAGGCTGACTTCCGGCGGGCTGATTTCCGGCGGGCTGGTTTCCCGCACTCTGGCCGCCCTGCTGCCCGGACTGTCCCGCATCCGGCTGTTCCTGCGATTCCGCCCCGGCATTACCTTCCGCTTCGGCATTGCCTCCCACACCGGCATTGCTTTCCGTCCCGGCATTGCCTCCCACACCGACATTGCTTTCCGCCGTCGGCATGCCGAACAGCGCCTCAATACTCACTTCGTTCACCGCTCCCGTGGAGGCGTCGATCTCGTACTCATACGCATAATCCGCGGTGAAAAACTCGATCTCATAACAGCTTTTTCCATTATCATGGTCCAGTTTCTGTTTTGTGATTGTAATTTCGTCCTCCGTCAGTCCTGCATCCGACAGCGCACAGCGCAGTGCGGCGGCCCTGTCCATGGGTTCTCTGGCAGTCCCGGCCTCCACCGCAAAAGCAATTCCGGCCCCCACGGCCGCCAGAATCACAATCGCACACAAAACCGACAAAACGGCATTTCTTGCTGATGAAAATAAAAGTTTCATGATCTTCATATTCTGTCCTCCTCTTTCTGTTGACAGTATAACCGCCAAAGATTAAAGGAACATTAAAAAGACGAAAAAACCGGCATAAAAAAAATAAATTTACTGCCCTGCCCCGGAGCGCTCTCCAGACGTACCCCGCCGCCGTGAAAAAGGGCGATCTCCCGCACCATGGCAAGCCCCAGCCCCGTTCCCTGGCCGGTTCTGGAGGAATCCGTCCTGTAAAAACGTCCAAACACCTTATCCTGCTCTTCCGGAGCAATACCGATCCCGTCATCCTCCACCGTCAGCAGCATCTCATTTTCCTTTTTTTCCAGCCGTACCCAGATGTTTCCCTCCGGTCTGCCATAGCGGTACGCATTGCTGATCAGATTAGTCAGCAGACGGGAAAGCAGCGCCCTGTTTCCGCTCACGACAATATCCGGCTGCGCCGTAAAGGAAAGTGTGATCTCCTGCTCTCTCAGCACCACCATATCCTCACACACGGAGAAAACCAGCTGCGTCATATCCACCGGCTCTTTCGTATACCCTGCGGTATTTTGTTCCAGCCGGGTAAAATCCAACAGTTCTCCGATGAGCCGCGACATTTTACGGCTCTGCCTGCGGATCACCTGCAGCGCTTTCTCATACTCCCCGGCGTCCCTGGGTTTCTCCATGATCCATTCGCACTGGACCTCGATTACGGACATAGGGGTGCGCAGTTCATGGGAGGCGTCGGAGATAAATCTCCTCTCCGTCTCAAAAGAGTTCTCCAGCCGCCCCAGCATTTCGTTAAAAGTATCCGCCAGCTGATGCAGTTCATCCATCCCCGGCGCAAGGCGGATCCTTTTTTTCAGGTCTTTTCCCTCACAGATGGCTTTTGCCGCGCCTTCCATCTCCCTGATGGGGCTGAGCGCTCTGCCTGCAATCATATACCCGCCCAGTACCGACAGAATCACCAGAATCGGCATCACGATCAGCGAAAGGCGGACGATGGCGCTCTGCTGTACAAAGCCCTGGCGCATGGAGACAACGCCCCGCAGCCACAGACCGCCTTTCCCTTCCTGATCCAGTTTCCTGTCAAACAGGTAATATCCCTCTCCTTTTACCGTCAGTTTCTGTATCTCACCGTCCTGAAACGCATATTCCGCTCCTTCTCTGTGGAGCAGGTTCTCTCCATAGAGCAGCGTTCCGTCCTCCCGGTAGAGTCCTGTGTAAATGCCGTTTATCTCATCCAGGAAATTATCGTCTATCTCCAGATATCCGGTCTGGTATTTGATATACAGATCCCCGATGCTGTCTGATGCCTCCTGCAGGGTCGCGAAATAGTTTATTTCGCCCACATTGCTTTCCACCGTCTCCACCAACCGGTCCCTGACGCCTTTCTGCAGCACCGCATCGCTGACAAAAAAGACGACCACAAAGGCCAGAAAGACAATCAGCACAAGCACCGCCGAGAACCACAGTGTAAT
>JAAVAG010000199.1 GCA_014804185.1 Lachnospiraceae bacterium | reverse complement strand
TCCCGTCTTTCGCCGCATGGAATGTAATAAGCCCGGTCGGGTGCGGTGTTTTCATGCAGCACCTCCGGATTTTCAAAATGTTTTGGAACGATCATCCCGATACCTCCCTGAATTTAAACAAGCTTCAGCGTCACTACCTCGAAAGGTTTCAGCGTCACCGCAATCTTTCCCTCGGATACAGGTGCTTCCTGCTCCTCTTCCTCCAGAAGATTACATACATACGCTTTTGTAAATTCTGTGTTTACCGTCACATTCGTCCGGGTGTACGCGTTCTCGGACTCGTACATACGAAGAACCACACCCTGTCCGTCCTCCGCTCTCTTTATCGTCTCCAGAATCACATTGCCCGCATCCACAGACGCAAAGGAAACATCCTCACAGCCGCCCTGGGCTCCGGACGCCGCTCTCAGGGGCTGGTTCAGCTTATAAGCCTCTGCTACCGTGCCCGCCGCGCGCCAGGTCTCCGCATGCGGATACAGGGCATAGGTAAAGTCATGCTCCTCCTGATCGGTAGTGCGGTTGGGCTCAATACCGGACTTGATCAGGGTCAGCGCCATGTTGCTGTCCTTAACGGAATGACCGTACTTACAGTCGTTTAACAGGCTGACGCCATAGTGACCCTCGGACAGATCGATCCATTTCTGGCCGCAGCTTTCGAACCTTGCCATATCCCAGCTTGTGTTGGAATGTGTCTTTCTGGTCAGGCTGCCGAACTGGATATCGAAAGTCGCCTCGTCCGTGTGAACCGCCACAGGGAAATGAACTTTCAGCAGCGTCTGATGCTCTTTCCAGTCCACATGAGTCTTAAACTCAATTCTCTTCTGCCCTGCATAGAAGATAATCTGCTGGGTGATGGTGGATCGGCTGGCCTTTCTGGTGATCTCCAGCACTGCGCGGACGTTTCCGATTTCCGTCCACTCCATGCTCTCCACACCGTCCACATTCCAGCTCTTCTCCGTATAATAAATGTCGATGTCCCAGTTATCATAATAGATCGGCTTATCTTCATACATGCACATATGATTCAGCGTCCTGCCCGGCTGTACGATCTCTCTGTCGTTCTCCTTATCATAAATCCGGTCAAACTCGCCCTTTTCGTCCAGATGGATGCTGTAGTACGGCGTCTCCAGCGTATAGTTGTCTTTCAGCGTAAAAGGAATCTCCTCCTGCACGTCCGCCGCGCTCTTTTTCAGCACGCGATAGCCCTTGGCGGGAATATCCCGGATAAACGCCACAGCGCCCTCAGCCGTCTGCTGGACCGGATACAGATTGCCCTTTTCGTCCGCAAGTGCCGCAGCGTCGCATGCGCCCAGAAACGCCACATCGTCTCTCCTGCTGCCGGTGGTGTTCAGCACCATGACGGCGTCGCCCTCGCCGGCCAGCGCCCTGATGCGCTCTCCCGCCAGTGCGTCGATCTGCTCTTTCAGCTGGGCGTATTCCTCCTTTGTGACCTCATAGACCTCATGGATGGAAGAGCCCGGCAGAATGTCGTGGAACTGATTGATCAGCGTCTTTTTCCACATGGCGTCCAGTTCCTGCGCAGGATACGGCAGTTTATCCTGAGTCAGTACGGACAGCAGTTCCAGATCCATCAGTCCCAGTTCCGTCTTACGGTTGGATCTCTTATTGCGTCCCATGGAGGTCAGCGTGCCCCTGTGATACTCAAAATACAGTTCGCCCTCCCACACCGGCAGACGCTTATGATCTTTCACTCTCTCATTCAGTTCATCAAAGTATGTACCTGCAAATTCCTGGCGCACCATGGGAATGCCCCTGATTCCCTTTTCCATGCGCAGGGATGTCTCCAGCATATCTCTGGTAGGGCCGCCGCCGCCGTCTCCGAAGCCGTAGGAGATCAGAATATCATTGTTAATATCCTTGTTCTGATAACGCAGCCATCCGCCCATAATAGCGTCGGGATGCAGCATACCGTTGTATGTCGTAAAGAAATTCTCCACCGGCTGTCCCACGCCCAGGGTGGTAATCAGATGGGTGAGGATTTCCGTGCCGTCGATGCCGCGCCACATCATCGTATCATAGGGAACCTTATTGAACTGGTTCCAGGCCAGCTTGGTGGTCATAAAATAATCGATACCGCACTTTTTCATGATTTGCGGCAGCGCCCCTGTGTAGCCGAACACGTCCGGCAGCCACAGAATACGGTTATCCACGCCGAATTCTTCTTTAAAGAAACGCTTTCCGTGCATAAACTGGCGGACAAGGGATTCTCCCGAAGTCAGGTTGGTGTCCGCCTCCACCCACATACCGCCCTCCGGCTCCCAGCGTTTTTCTTTGACTCTCTCTTTTACCTTTGCATACAGTTCCGGATAGCGCTCTTTCAAAAATACGTACAGCTGCGGCTGGCTGGACATGAACCGGTAATTCGGATACTCCTCCATCAGTTTCAGCACGGTGGCAAAACTTCTGCCCGTCTTTTCCCTGGTCTGCTCTACCGTCCACCACCAGGCCACGTCGATATGTGTATGTCCGATACAGGTGGCGATCACGTCTTTGTAACCCGCCATATCGGAGTACAGAGCCCTGTCGATATAATCCGACGCCTGCTGCAGCGTCTCATAGAACGCGTCATTATACGGCGTCCGCAGATCCAGGAAATTGACCGTCTCATTCAGGATCGCCTCGATATCTTTGCGGTTCTTGTCGTCCTTATCCATGCGGGGAAATGCGGAGAGGGGCACATTCAGATCATAAAACAGTTTCGTGATCTGCGGATCTCTCTCTCTCATATCTACAAAGAGCTGAAACTCGTTGTGCAGGATTCCCGTGTATGCCTGCAGTTCCAGGACAAGTTCCTCCCCGGCCGCGGCCTTTTCCCTCAGAAAGACATCCTTATGGTTCATGTCGATGCCCTGGGTAGCCTCGCCGTTTACAAACAGCAGAAACTGCGGGTTTTTCGCATCGTCCCACTCATGGATCTGTGTGGCGACATGCATCCACAGCTGTTTGCCCTCCAGTTCTTTCGGAACGGTATACACCGCTTTGAACCAGTAATGTCTGTCGGGACCATACCAGTGCATGCTCTTGCAGTCGAAATCCTGCCACGGCGCATCTGATGCCTCCGCGTCCTCCGGATGCACATAGTTCCCCTCCTTGTACTTCCAGTCAGCCACCGGAAATCTCTGTTTCCACTGAAGCCGTCTCAGTTCGTCGCAGATCACCTTGACCCGCTTGTCTAAAAATTCCATTTCCTTTCCTCCTTCATCCGCAGGCATTTTGCCCCTGCCGACTCTGACCTGTTTCAGGCGAAAAACGTGTTAACTTTGTTATCATTTTATAACTCCGTTTCCTAGCGCCATTGTAACATATTTCTATAAAATAGCAACCCGGTATTTCACTTTTTCCGCCGTATATTTTAAATGGTCTGATCCATCCTCTCCAGGCCTTCGGCGGACAGCGCGTACCCTCCGTCTGCGCCGGAAACAACGCCTCCCCGTGCCACGGCATACTCCACGCCGGAGAGCACCGCGGCGGAAACATTTCCTCCCAGCCGCGCATATCCCAGCATTTTGGCCGTCTCACGGATCAGATCCTCGCCCTGCATGCCGCCCTGCTCATAGAGCACCCGGTATGCCGCCCCGGATATCTCCTGAACCGGAACGTCCCTGATATCCCGCCTGTTTTCCTCCTCGCCGTTTACCCGGAACGTAAGATAGGTATCGGGATCCTGCGTCTGACTCCAGAAGATTCTCTGCCCGTCCTGCATTGTGGTCTTAAGTTTCATGGATGTTAATACGGAGTCCATACATGACTGGATCCGGCTGCCGCTCCTGGTAATGCCGTAGCTTTGTACCACCCGCCGGATCAGCGTCCCCTCGCTGACAGGGGCTTCTCTGTCTATCACCTGCTGTATTTTCCGCCGGATATCTTTCTGATTGTTTGGATGAACAAAATCCTCAGCAGGCAGTGTTACGGCATTCAGTTTTGCGGCGGCATATACCGGAGCGGAACTGCGCCCGGGCTCGGCGGCTCCCCTTTCCGCTCCTCTTACTCCGTTTTCCTCCGTCTCTTCTTCCCCGGTCATCTGCCCGCTCTGTATCTCTTCCAGTCTGGCAAGCACTCTGCCGATCACCTTTGTGCTGTTGTCCCACCAGTCCATGGACCATATGCGAAGAACGCTCCAGCCCAGTCCCTCCAGGACACTGATCTGGGCGATTTCACGATCCCGGGTCGTCTTTGCCGTCCCATATACAGGGCCGTCCAGCAAGATACCCAGGATATATTTGCCCGGATCTTTCGGATCGATCACGCCGATATCCACGCGATAGCCGGACTGCCCTACGGACAAATCCGTCTCATATCCGTTCTCCCGCAGTGCCGCACCCAGCGCCGAAGCGATCCCCCCGTTCGGATTCTTATAGTTTCCGGCGGCATTTTCATCTATCGTCAGTTTATGTCTCTGTGCATATTCCAGAAACGCCCGCAGCGCCAGAACGCCCTCCGCGCTTGTCCTGGCTGGATCAATCTGTTCCGCGCACAATGTGGAATAAACCGTCATCTCGCAGCGTGCGCGGGACACCGCCACATTCAGACGCCGCCATCCGCCATCCCGGTTCAGGGGACCGAAATTCATGTATACTCTGCCGTTTTCATCCGGCCCATAGCCCACGGAAAAAAGGATCACATCCCTCTCGTCCCCCTGCACATTTTCAAGATTTTTGATAAACACAGGCTCTGCCGAGTCAAACGCCCATTTTTCCAGTTCGGGATCCGACTTGCATGCCTCGCCCAGCAGATCTTCTATAAGATTCTGCTGGGGAGCATTAAACGTCACAACACCGGCGCTCATCCGGGAAAGACTCTCGTCATGGCATCTTCGCGCCAGTTCCGCAACCACCGCCTCTGCCTCCGCCCGGTTGGTGCGCGTCTTTCCCCGCTCAAACACGCCCTCCACATGAACCAGGCTTACCCTGGACTCTCTGTCGTTTACGGACGGGAAAGTGAGCAGCCTGTTTTCATAAAAACGGCTGTTGCTGAACGCAATCAGGCTCTCATGGCGGCTGCGGTAGTGCCAGAGCAGATGTGTCTGGGGCATATTGAGCGCCAGACAGTCGTCCAGAATGCTCTCCATATCCTCAATATCCGGATTCTCTTCATCCACTGTGCCGGTCATAAAAAACGATGTAGGGGGCATCTGCCTGGGATCTCCCACGATCACCGCATCCCGCCCTCTCGCCAGAACACCCGCCGCTTTGCACGTGGGCAGCTGGGATGCCTCGTCAAACACCACCAGGTCAAAGGGCTCCCGCCTGGGATCGAGATACTGGGCGGCAGAGATGGGACTCATAAGCATGCATGGACAGAGT
>JAAVAG010000198.1 GCA_014804185.1 Lachnospiraceae bacterium | reverse complement strand
TCTGCTATGTAAATCTAGATCAGACCTTTCTGACACAGATTTATAATGTGACGCCGGATGTGACGATTTACTCTATTGTCAATTCCCTGACGGAACTTGCCAACATTCAAAAAGTACAGATACTGATAAACGGTGAGAGCAATCTGACATACAGGGAAATATATGCATTTACGACTATATTTGAACGCAACTTGGATATAAATGCGACACCGGAATGAAAGGAGAGATAAAATGAGAAGGCCGCTTTTGGCGGTGTGCCTGGTGCTGACCGGCGTGCTTTCCCTATATTGCCTGGTACTGCCGCCTCCTGTCAGCGGACACGAAGAGTGGGACGGAAGGGAGGCGGCAGTGTATGGGACGATAGACCGGAAAGAATACCGCGCGTCTTATGGATCGAGTCAATTACTTCTATATTTATCAGATGTTTCTATAACAGATACATATGTATCGGATACTTCTATAACAGATATTTTCAAATCAGATTTATCCCAATCAGATATTTTTAAAGAAGATGATTTTCAGTCGGGAATTTTATGCTATATGGTGTCTTCGGGAGCAGAGCCGTGTATAGGAAGCCGGGTGTGGCTGCGCGGCAGACTGGAGAGTTTTTCCACAGCCGACAATCCGGGAGAGTTTGACAGCCGCACGTATTATGCAGCCATGGGAATTGGAATGCGCATGATGAAAACGGAGATTTTGTGGGAGAGCAAAACCTGTAGCGTTGTCAGGGAGAACCTGTGGCGTCTGCGCCGTCAGGCCTGCGATAAGCTGGACAGCTTTCTGACAAAAGAGGATGCTTCGGTGATGAAAGCCATGCTGACGGGCGATAAGGAGACGCTGGACTCTGTGCTGAAAGAACTGTACCAGAGAAGCGGGATCGCGCATGTGCTTGCGGTTTCGGGGCTGCATATTTCCCTGATCGGAATGGGTGTCTACAGGCTGCTGCGCAAAAGCGGTCTGCCGATTCCGATAGCGGCGGCTCTGTGCATGGCGCTGATTCTCCTGTATGGGAGCCTGACCGGTGACGGCGTGTCCGTGCGGCGCGCATCGGGAATGTTTCTGCTTCGGATGTCGGCGGAAATGCTTGGGAGGACTTATGACATGCAGACTGCGCTTGGCGTAATGCTGGCGTTTATGGCGCTGAGCCAGCCGCTGTACCTGTTTCAAAGCGGTTTTCTTTTTTCGTTTTCTTCTCTGATGGGAATCGGGCTTTTGTACCCTGCGCTGCGCAGAGAAAGCGGGAGAGGGCGCAGATATCGGAGCGGATGGAGAAAAAGGGCCGAATGGATGGGCGGAAAAATCTGGCAGGCGCTGCTGGCTTCTTTTTCCGTAACCATGGCCACACTGCCGGTACAGCTGTGGTATTTTGGGGATGTTCCGGTGTATGGGATCTTTTTGAATCTTCTGGTGCTGCCGCTGATGACGGTGCTGATGTACTGCGGTATGCTGTTGTTGGTTCTCCCCGCGGGAGTCTGGCTGAAGCTGCCGGCCGCTCTGATTCATGGAGTGCTGCAATTTTATGAAAGCCTGTGCCGGGGAGCGGCGGAAATGCCAGGAAACACATGGATAGCCGGGCGGCCTGCCCTGTGGCGGATCGTGCTGTATACCGCCGCTTTGGCAGGGCTCATCCTGTGGCGGAAAAAAATATCTTCCAGATGTCTGCCGGTGATTCTGGCGGCCTGCCTGGCGCTTCTGACACTGGGGCAAAAGAGCGGGTTTCAGGTTACGTTTCTGGATGTGGGGCAGGGGGACGGCATTTGCATACAGACGGGAAACGGACGGAATTATCTGGTGGACGGAGGAAGCAGCAGCAAGCAAAATACGGGACAATATCAGATACTGCCTTTTCTGAAACATCAGGGAATCGGATATCTGGACGCGTTTTTTGTCACCCATCCGGATGCCGATCACTGCAATGGACTGGACGGATTGCTGGAGGGGGGATACGGGAAGCGGATCGGCAGGCTGATTCTTCCGGATATTGCCCCTGACAACAGGGATGAGAGTTATATGCGCCTGGAGGCATTGGCGGCTGCCTATGACATTCCCGTCAGTTATCTCTCAGCAGGAATGTGCTGGCAGGATGGGGAAGTGGAGTTCAGCTGTCTGCACCCGCCGGCCGGTTACACGGAGACAGACAGCAATGAGTATTCCCAGGTGCTTTATGTGAAATACGGGCTTTTTACCATGCTGCTTACAGGCGATATCGAGGCGGATGGGGAGGGGCTTTTGACAGAGCAGATGAGGGAGCGGGAGATAGGCAGCGTAACGGTGCTGAAGGTGGCGCACCACGGTTCTTCGTCCTCCACCGGCGTCGATTTTCTGCGGCAGGCAAATCCCCTTATCGCCGTAATCTCCTGCGGAGAGAACAACATCTACGGACATCCCCATGAGGAAACGCTGGAGAAACTGCGCGGGATCGGAGCGGCGATTTTTCAGACGCCGGAGTGCGGGGCGGTGATTGTGCGGGGAGACGGAGGCGAAATAACGGTCCGGACGATTCATTAAGTTTTTTCAGAAATATTGAGTTGTTGGGAAAAATATGATACGGTAAAAGAAAGAGCGGTCAGGGAGGCGGATATGCAGCGCATCAATGAGGACATCCGGACGGGACAATTCAAACAGGTTTATCTTCTCTACGGCGAGGAAGCGTATCTGCGCAGGCAGTACAGGGACCGGCTGAAAGCGGCGCTGGCCGAAGAGGGGGATACCATGAACACGCACTGTTTTGCGGGAAAGGGACTGCAGATCGGAGAGATCATCGATCTGGCGGAAACCATGCCCTTTTTGGCGCAGCGGCGGGTCATCGTCATCGAGAACAGCGGATTTTTTAAGTCCGGCGGGGAGGAACTTGCGCAGTATCTGACGCAGCCTGCGGAGACGGTGTATTTCATCTTTGCGGAGGAGGAAATCGACAGGCGCAGCAGGTTGTTTAAGACGATACAGTCCGCGGGGCGGGCGGTGGAGTTCGGACAGCAGGATGAAAACACTCTGAAACGGTGGATCGCGGGCATACTCCGCCGGGAAAACAAGCGGATCACCGAACATACGGCGGCTTACCTGCTGGACAAGACCGGAACGGATATGGAGAATATCCGGAGAGAACTGGAGAAGCTGATCTGTTATTGCCTGGACCGGGAGGTGGTGACGGAGGAGGACGTGGATGCCGTCTGCACGGTTCAGATCAGCAACCGCATATTTGACATGATCAGCGCCATCGGAGACCGAAGGCAGCAGGAGGCGCTGCGGCTATATTATGATCTGCTGGCTCTCAAAGAGCCGCCCATGAAGATTCTCGCCCTGATCTCCAGGCAGTGCGGCATGCTGCTGCAGGTTAAAGAACTGAAGAAAAAGGGGTTTGACAATAAGGCCATCGGGACGAAGGTCGGACTTCCGGCATTTGTGGCGGGGAAATATGTCAGGCAGGCGGCCGCCTTTTCCACCGCACAGCTGAAATTGTCGGTGAAAAAATGTGTGGAGTCCGAGGAGGCGGTAAAGACCGGGCGGATGAATGACATGATGAGCGTGGAAATATTGATTTTAACAGTATTGCAGGAGAAAAACGGGATATGATAAAGATATTGGTAGTAGAGGACGAGGAACCGATTTCCAATCTGATCAGAATGAATCTGACAAAAGCCGGGTATCAGTGCAGATGTGCGCTGGACGGACAGACGGCTGCAGACCTGATGGCGGAGAAAAATTTTGACCTGGCGCTGCTGGATATTATGCTGCCCGGCATAGACGGCTATGAACTTCTGAATTATGCCAGGAGCATGCAGCTGCCGGTGATTTTTATCACCGCCATGGGTACTGTGGAAAATAAGGTAAAAGGACTTCGGCAGGGAGCGGACGATTATATTACCAAACCTTTTGAGATTGTGGAACTGCTTGCGCGGGTGGAGACCGTGCTCAGACGGTATCATAAGACGGAGCGCATTCTTAGAGTATTGGATATCGAGGTGGACGTGCAGTCCAGAACGGTGATGCAGAACGGATGTCAGGTGACGCTTACGCTGAAAGAATTTGAACTGCTGCTTCTTTTTATACGGAATAAAAACGTGGCGCTGTACAGGGACACAATATATGAAAACGTATGGGAGAGCGAGTATATGGGAGAGAGCCGCACGGTGGATCTGCATGTGCAGAGACTGAAGAAAAAACTGCACTGGGAGGACAGGATTGTGGCGGTGTACAAGGTCGGTTACCGGCTGAATGTGGATGAGACGGAGTAAGGGCTGAATCATGAAATTTTTCTGGAAAATATTTTTTGCGTTTACGGTGCTGATTACGGTGGTATTCAGCATCTTCGGCATATGGGCGATCTCGCAGGCGTTCCAGACATCTTTTGATAAAGAGGTGGAGGAGAGCAGCCGTGAAAACAGAATGTTTCAGTACGCGTTTGAAATGAACATGAATTCTCTGCCGGAGAGTTACCGCAGGGAGGAAATTTTTGCGCAGCTGATGAAGAAAATCACAGATAACCTGGATCAGAAAACCTATATTTATACGGTGCTTGACCAGGATGGCCGCGAAGTATTCAGCAGCAAGGAGCCGGGAACGGAACTTCTGACCAATGATATACTGGGAATGCTGTCGGAAGAAAATAACTGCGGTTATGAGGTAGTCTCCTCACCGAACAGCCGGATACTTTATTTTATGTGCCGCTCCCAGGTGGGGGAGAGTGTGTTTTATCTGGAGAACTGCAAGGATATCACGGAGATCTACAAAGAGAGGGATGAATTTTACAGCGCTTACCGGATTATTATGGTTATGCTTCTGATTCTGGCCGCCGTGATTATTTTTATCATGTCCCATATTCTCACGAAATCCATTGTGGCATTGTCGGACACGACGCGGAAGTTTTCGGAGGGAGACTATCAGATCCGTGCGGAAGACGGCGGTGAGGATGAGATCGGCATGCTGTCGCGGGACTTTAACAGGATGGCGGACAATCTGGTTGAGAAGATGGATGAATTAACTGATGCGGTCAGAAAGCAGGAGGACTTTACGGCGTCCTTTGCCCACGAACTCAAGACCCCGCTCACATCTATCATCGGTTATTCGGACATGCTGCGCACGATGGATATGGACAGAGAAGAGACCATGGAGGCGTCCAACTACATCTATTCACAGGGAAAAAGGCTGGAAAAACTGTCGCTGAAGCTTCTGGAACTGATCGTGGTGGGAAAACAGGAACTGCATTGCCGCAGCGTGCAGGTGGCGGAACTGCTGGAGGAAGTGGGCGGCGTTGTGACCCATGGGCTGGAGAAACAGGGCGCAAAACTGCACATTGAGGCAGAAGACGGCGTAATCTGGGGAGAGCGTGATCTGCTCATATCCCTGCTGGTCAATCTGGTGGATAATTCCAGGAAAGCTCTGTCGGAGGACGGAAACGTGTGGATCAGAGGCAGGAAGACAGATGATGGATATGAATTAACCGTAAAAGACAATGGGCGGGGAATGCCCGAGGAGGAGATACACAAGATAACGGAAGCTTTCTACATGGTGGATAAATCCAGATCCAGGAAAGAAGGAGGCGTGGGACTGGGAATGACCCTCTGCAGCCGGATCGTGGAGGTGCACCGCGCCAGATGGACCATCAAAAGCAGAGAAAAAGAAGGAACCGAGGTCAGGATTGTATTTTCGGAAGAGAGGGAAATGGCGGATGAAAAATAAAGG
>JAAVAG010000197.1 GCA_014804185.1 Lachnospiraceae bacterium | reverse complement strand
CCTGTCCTTTTCATGATCCACATGGCAGTGCTCGATCAGCGCCGCCGTTATCCCATATTCCTTACAGTGGCGCAGGATACCGTAATAATCCGTTCCTCTGTCATTGATCCGCGTCTTTATGCCGCGGATATACAGCCCCATGTCCGCCATGGTCTCCATCTGAACGGCGCCGAAACGATATCCCTCCCTGTTTTCATCGCCGGATAGTTGGATCCAGACTTCAGAACCAAACAAATTATTATTGGGGGACATATTAAAATGCAGGCAGAACAGAAAATCCGCGTTTACGGATGCCGCAAAATCCGCCCGTTCCTGCAGGTCCAAATCCACGTCCGCATTTCGTGTCATATAGACGGTAATTCCATCGTATCTGGACAATTCCTCATACATTGCCTCCGCAACGATCAGATTCATCTCCTTTTCCAGATATCCGTCATAATCCGCTCCAAGATTCTCACCGCCGTGTCCGGGATCAATCACGATCACCAACGCTCCGTCCGTATCCCCCTCATAGCGAAAATCCGCCGCATGACATTTTGCCATGGGGACTAATATCATACAGAGCGCAGACAAAAAGAGCGGCATGCACAGTTTCCTAAGAGATTTCATTCAAAACTTCCTTTCGGATGATGCTAAAAACATGACCGGCTTCACTGGAAACCGGTCATTTCTTCTTTCCTTTTTGTTACATAACATCAAGATCGTCGCCGCCCTCATCGTTCAGGTCCACCGCCTCCAGATCTTCATCCTCCACCGGATGCAGTTCCAGTCGGTTGGATTGAATGATTCCCAGATAATGATTCATGGAATTCAGCAGGCTGTCATAATTTGCGGATGCCGTCTGTGAGGAAGCCGCAATGATATTTTCCAGATTAGCCAGCATATCGTCCATATACTGCATGGCCGCCATACGCACGTTGTTGGCTTCTCTGATCGCGTTATCAAGCAGTTCCTGTCCCTGCCTGGTCGCCATCGTTACAATTTCATTTGCCTGCGCATAAGCCTGCTGCATGATCTCGTGCTCATTGATCAGCTGGTTGGTATGAGCAGTTGCCTCATTGATCAGCGCCTCCGCCTTGGCTCTGGCATCATTCAGAATTGCCTCCTTATTGCTGATGACCTTCTGATACCGCTTGATCTCATCCGGCGTCTTCATGCGAAGTTCGCGAAGCAGTTCATCGATCGTCTCTTTATTCACAATAATCTTTGTACTGGACAACGGCTGATATTTGCAGCTGTCAATATACGCTTCTATTTCATCAATCAACTGTTCTATTTTGCTGCTCATACATATCCTCGTTTCTGAACGGTTTCCCTGCTCCTATCCTTTTAGACCTTCCGCTGCATGGGGTGGAATATCCGGCTTACTGACACCATATTTCCCGTAGGTCTTACGGGCAACAAATTCCGGTACACACCTGCTGATGTCCCCTCCGAAGCTGGCGATCTCCTTTACGCTGGAAGAACTCAGATAGGCATATTCCAGACTGGTCGTCAAAAACATCGTATCCACCTGTTCGCACGACAGGATCCGGTTGGTCTGGGCGATCTGCAGTTCATATTCAAAATCGGTGATTGCCCGAAGTCCTCTGACGATCACATGCATGTTGTTTTCTCTTGCATAGTTGATCAAAAGACCACTGAAAGAATCGATCCTGACATTGGGCATATCCTTTGTTGCTTCTTCTAATATCTTAACACGTTCTGAAACAGAAAACAACGGTGTCTTTTCTTTATTATTGAGAACACTCACCGTCAACTCGTCAAAAATATCCGCGGCGCGCCGGATAATATCCAGATGTCCATAGGTCATCGGATCAAAACTTCCCGGATAGACAGCTCTTTTCACGATGCATCCTCCCCCGTCCTGATAAACACATGTTTATTTGTCTTATATATTTTTTCCCTGCTTATTGTATAGCCGATCTCCAGCAGATAAGAAAAATCCGTTGCCAGAGCGGCTTCCACAATGATCATTGTATCCTGATCCACATACCTCATATTTCGCAGCTGCTCCAGAGTCTGACGTTCCAGTCCTTTCCCATAGGGAGGATCCATGAAAATGAGATCTACTCTCGGCTCCCGGATTTCATACAGTCCCGCGAACACGTCTCTCTTCAGGACAACGCCGCTTTGTTCCAGTCGGGTAAAGCGGAGATTTTCTGTGATACAGGCGGCTGCCTCAGACGACGAATCCACAAAATAGGCTTTCCTGGCGCCCCGGCTGAGCGCCTCGATCCCGATTCCGCCGCTGCCGCTGAACAGATCCACAAAGACACAGTCCGGAATATCGGTCTGCAGAATATTAAACAAAGTTTCCTTGATACGATCCGTGGTCGGCCTGGTATCCGCACCCTTTGGCGTCTTTAAGGGAAGTCTTCTTGCTGTGCCCGCTACGACTCTCATACGCGTTCCTCCATGGCGGGCGCTCACGCCCTCACTTTTGTTCCCCTGCTGTCCCTTTTACCGGGTTTCAGGTTGTTCAGCACAAGGTTTCTGCTTTTATATTTTATCGTGCTTTCCACTGCGTTATCCGTATAATACACGGCTTCCAGCGAGGCTCCCTCGGAAAGTTTCATACCCCGCACACCCACCGCGTTCTTTTTCTTTTCCGGTATCTCGTCCACCGCAAACCGCAGGAAAAAGCCGTCTGTGGTCTGCAGTACAATGTGCTTCTGTTCACGCAGAACCGCCACGCTTATAACCTCGTCGTTCTCCTCCAGTTTGGTGGCTGCCACCGTGCGCTTGGCCACATCAAACTCACCTCCGTCCACCACCTTCATCATGGACTGGGCGGTCACAAAGATCAGCCGGTACAGATTCAGATCCGTCTGGCTGGCCATGAAGATGATCTTTTCTTTGGAAGAATCAAAATTACTGATATTGTCCAACGGAATTCCCTTATCCCGAAACTTTCCAAAGGGAAGATCCGCCGTTTTTATCGTGTGCAGCTGGCCGGTATTGGTGAAGATACACACCTTACCCGTATTCCTGCACGGAAAAACAAACCTGTTTTCGGCGTCCGCCACCTCTCTGTTTCTCTCGTAGGTCGCCGAGTCCACCGTCTTTGCATAACCAAAACGGTCGGTCAGGACCATGACCTCCATCTCCTCCACTTTCTTTTCTTCAAAGACCGCTTCCGAGGCATTCTCGATCACTGTTTTTCTGGGGACAGCATATTCCTTTTTGATGGCGTCCAGTTCATTGATGATCACCTGAGCCATGGAATCTCTGCGTGTCAGAATATCCTCATAGCGGTAAATATTCGCCATGGTCTCCTCATGCTCATTGATCAGCGCTTCCAGTTCCAGGCCGATCAGCTTATACAGGCGCATCTCCAGGATCGCGTTTGCCTGCCTTTCCGTAAACTTCAGCTGCTCCGCCATGATCCTGGACTCCTTGGATTTAAACCGGATTCCTGTGGTCTTTCCCTCTGTCAGACATGCCTTTGCCATATTGCGGTCTTTGGAACCTCTGAGGATCTCGATGATCAGGTCAATGACGTTGCACGCCTTGATCAGCCCTTCCTGAACCTCTTTTCTCTCCTGCTCTCTGGCGTGACGTTTGGTGTCTTTCCTTGTCGCCACCTCAAACTGAAAATCCACACAGCTTTTCAGAATCTGCCGAAGTCCCATAGTCTCGGGACGTCCCTGCGAAATGGCGAGCATATTGACCCCGAAAGTGTCCTCCAGACGGGTCTTTTTGTAGAGCATATTAGTAAAATTCTCCACATCCGTGTCTTTGCGCAGCTCTATCACAATACGGATGCCCTCCTTGGAGGACTGATTGGAGATATCTATAATGTCGGATGTCTTTTTTGTCTCTGCAAGAGCGGCCACGTCGGATAAAAACTTGCCGATGCCCATGCCGATCATAGGGTAAGGAATCTGCGTGACTACCAGATTCAGTTTTCCGCCCTTTAACTTTTCCACCTCCACCTTGCCGCGTATCTTGATCTTTCCCGTCCCGGTTTCGTAAATATCCAGAAGTTCGTCCTTGTTGATAACGATTCCTCCGGTGGGAAAATCGGGTCCTTTCAGATAGCGCATCAGTTCCCGTGTGGATATATTCTCGTCCTTCATATAGGCTTTCATGGCATCCGCCACTTCCGCCAGATTATGAGGCGGGATACTTGTGGCCATGCCTACAGCGATTCCCTCCGAGCCGTTCACGAGCAGATTGGGAATTTTCACAGGCAGAACGGACGGTTCTTTCTCAGTCTCGTCAAAATTCGGAACAAAATCCACCACATCCTTGTCCAGGTCTCCCAGAAAAGCCTCCTGCGTAATCTTATGAAGGCGCGCCTCCGTATAACGCATGGCAGCGGCTCCGTCCCCCTCAATATTGCCGAAGTTGCCGTGGCCGTCTACCAGAGGCAGTCCTTTCTTAAAATCCTGGCTCATAACAACCAGTGAATCATAGATGGAACTGTCCCCGTGGGGATGATATTTACCCATGGTATCGCCGACAATACGGGCGCTCTTACGATATGGCCTGTCATACCGGATGCCAAGCTCATACATATCGTAGAGAACCCGGCGCTGCACCGGCTTCAGTCCGTCCCTGACGTCCGGCAGGGCTCTCGCTATAATAACGCTCATGGCGTAATCTATAAATGCTTTCTGCATAAGGTCGGAATATTCCGTCCTTATGATCCTGTTATCATCCATATTTCCCCTTATCCGCCGCACAAAGCGGCATTCTGTTCTTCCATATTCTTAAAATCCATGCCATTCAGATATCCAGCTGCGCATCCTCGGCATGATCATAGATGAATGCCTTGCGGGGCGGCACTTCCGTGCCCATCAGAAGTTCTGTTATGCTGGAGGCCATTCTGCCGTCCTCAATCTCCACTTTTTTCAGCAGCCTCGTCTCCGGGTTCAGCGTCGTGTCCCACAGCTGCTGGGGATCCATCTCTCCAAGACCTTTGTAGCGCTGGAGCGTAAACGGTCCCTTATGCCTTTTGCGGTACCGCTCCAGAGCCTTATCGTCATACAGATATTCTTCCTCGCCTTTGGACGGCATTGCTTTGTAAAGCGGAGGCATGGCAATATAGACATGTCCTTCATAGATCAGCTCCGGCATAAAGCGGTAAAACAGAGTCAACAACAGATTGCTGATATGGGATCCGTCCACATCCGCATCCGCCATGATGATAATCTTGTCATATCTGAGTTTGCTGATATCGAAATCATTGCCATATCCCTCGGAAAACCCGCATCCGAAAGCGTTGATCATCGTCTTGATCTCCGCGTTGGCAAGTACCTTATCAATACTGGCTTTCTCCACGTTCAGAATCTTGCCGCGTATGGGCAGAATCGCCTGATACATGCGGTTTCTGGCGGATTTTGCGCTGCCTCCTGCGGAATCTCCCTCAACGATAAAAATTTCACATTTATCGGCCTCCCGGGACACACAGTTAGCCAGCTTCCCGTTGGAATCAAAGGAAAACTTCTGCTTGGTCAGCATATTGGTTTTGGCCTTTTCCTCCGCTTTGCGGATTTTGGCCGCTTTCTCTGCACAGGAGATAATATTTTTCAGCACGTCCAGATTCCTGTCGAAAATATGGACGACCTCCTCACTGGTCACCTTTGACACCACCTTGGCCGCGTCCTGATTGTCCAGCTTGGTTTTGGTCTGTCCCTCGAAACGGGGATCCGGATGCTTGATGGAAATCACAGCCGTAATGCCGTTTCTCACATCCGCGCCGGTAAAATTCACATCCTTTTCTTTCAGGATATTCAGCTCTCTCGCATAGGTATTGATTACATTTGTGAAAGCGGTCTTGAATCCCGTCAAGTGCGTGCCGCCTTCCGCATTATAGATATTGTTGCAGAAACCAAGTACATTTTCGTGAAATTCGTTCACGTACTGAAACGCCACTTCCACCGCGATCCCGTCACTCTCACCGGCAAAATAAATCACTTCATGCACGGCCTCGGAGGTTTTGTTCATATCCTTGATAAAGCCCCTGATGCCGTCCGGTTCATGGTACTCGATGTGTTCCGTCTCTTCCCTGCGTCTGTCCTCATAGATAATCGTAAGCTGTGGGTTCAGGTATGCCGTCTCATGCAGCCTGCTCTTTACATCGTCTTCTTTGAACCATGTCTTGTCAAAAATCGTGTCATCCGGCAGAAAATTAATGATCGTTCCCGTCTCTTTTGTCCTGCCAAGCACCGGAAGCAGCCCGTCCTCCAGTTCGATGACAGGCTCCCCTCGTTCATATTTGTCCTCATAAATAAATCCGCCGGTTTTGACTCTGACAGTCAGTCTGGTGGAAAGCGCATTGACCACAGAGGATCCCACGCCGTGGAGTCCTCCGCTTGTCTTATAGGCTGAATTATCAAATTTTCCTCCTGCGTGGAGCGTGGTAAACACCAGTCTCTCCGCACTGATTCCTTTTTCATGCATCCCCACAGGGATACCACGTCCATTGTCTGTGACCGTGGCAGAGCCGTCTTTCTCCAACGTCACCTGTATCGTATCACAATATCCGGCCAGATGTTCGTCCACGGCGTTGTCCACAATCTCATAGATCAGATGATTCAGACCCTTGGTGGACACACTTCCGATATACATGCCCGGACGTACCCTGACAGCCTCCAGTCCCTCCAGAACTGTGATACTGGAGGCGTCATATGTGCTTGTTTTTGCCATTTTCACGTCTCGCTTTCATTCCCCTTTTTTCCGGAACCCCTTAATAGGAAATTTTCTTACAGCAGGCAAAAGCCAGCGCTCCCGGCCCGATATGACATGCCACACTCAAGGAGAGAGGGTCGATATGAATATCATATCCCGGGAACATTTCCGATATATCGTCTCTGAAACTTTTTGCCGCCTCCTCGTTGTGGGTATGGGCGATCTGGAGCCAGATTCCTTTTTCCTCTGTAAATCCTCCGAAACGGTTGGTAATATCGTTTTTGATGGCGTTCATCATGATTGTTCTGCCCTGGGCTGTGGTGCGCGCCTTTGCAAAGGCGTCCAGCTTTTCCCCCTGGATCTGCAGAACCGGTTTCAGCCGCAGCATTGTGCCGATGGCCGCTGCCGCAGGCGTAATACGTCCGCCTTTTTTCAGATAATATAGGGTATCGAGCATAATATAGATACTGCTGTTAAATTTGTCTTTCTCCAGAAATTCTCTGATCTGAGCCGCGGATCTTCCACTTTTTGCCAGTTCCACGGCATCCAGCGCCGAACGCCGCTGGGTTACGGAAATCCGCTGGTTGTTTACCACCTGCACCCTGCCGTCAAACTCTTCCGCCAGCATAAGGGCACTCTGGCAGGAACCGGACAGACCGCTGCTCATGGGAATATGTACGATCTCGTCATAATCCTCCAACAGTTTCTCCCACAGTTCCAGAACAGACTCAGGGGAAGGCTGACTGGTTCCGATGTTCGCCCCGGATTCCAACTTTTCGTAAAACTCCTCCTGTGTCAGATCAATATCTTCAAAAAAAGTTTCGTCATTGATCATAAAGGGCATCGGCAGGACATAAACTCCGTATTTGCCGGCCTGCGCCTGTGTAATACCGCTGTTGCTGTCTGTTACAATTGCAATCTCTGACATGGATTTCCTCCGTATTTTATGCTTCTTTTATACAATATGTTTTATTTTACTGTTATAGATTCCTAAAGTCAACCATATTCCGTGCACCTTTTTCAAAATAATTCCTGAGCGCACGGTACTTTTCGCTCTCCAGCCCGCTGTCCTCTTTCAGAATGTCATCGGCACATTCCACCGCGCATTTCAGCATATCCGCATCCTGATAAATGTCTCCCACCTGGAAAGACAGCGCACCGCTCTGCCTGACGCCGAACAGTTCCCCGGGCCCACGCAGCCGCAGATCCTCATCCGCAATGCGAAAGCCGTCGTTGGAACGGTTCAGAATCTGCAGCCGCTCCATGATATCCGGCCGCTCCATACCGCTTACAAAGATGCAATATCCCTGATATGCTCCTCTGCCGATCCGTCCTCTGAGCTGGTGCAGCTGTGCCAGACCGAAGCGCTCCGCATTTTCCACCATCATCACGGTAGCGTTTGGAACATTGATGCCTACTTCGATCACCGTAGTGGAGACCAGTACATCGATATTCTTTGCCGCGAACGCCTCCATCACTCTGTTTTTTTCCGCCGGACGCATTTTGCCGTGCAGATGCGCAACCTGTACATCCGGCGGCAGCGCGGCCCGCAGCTTATCCGCATAGTCCGTCACATTTTCCAGTCCTTCCATCTCCCCCTCTTCCACCATGGGACAGACCACATAGGCCTGTCTGCCCTCCTTTACCTGGGCGGCGATGAATTTATAGGCTGTGGACCGGTATGCGGTTCCCACCACACAGTTTTTGATGGGTAGTCTGTCGCCGGGCAGTTCATCGATCACGGAAACATGCAGATCTCCGTACAGGATAATCGCCAGTGTCCTGGGAATCGGGGTAGCGCTCATAACCAGAACATGGGGCGCCTCTCCTTTCTCCGCCAGATTCTGCCGCTGTCTGACGCCAAATCTGTGCTGTTCGTCGGTGATAACCAGAGCAAGTCTGCAGAACTTAACCTTTTCCTGTATGACCGCATGAGTTCCCAGCACCAGATTGGCTTCTCCCGAAGCGATCCTGGCATACGCATCCCTTTTCTCCTGCGCTTTCATGGATCCTGTGAGCAGGACAGGACGAAAGGGCAGGCCGTACTGCTCCGTAAACGCGCAGAACGTGTCATAGTGCTGTCTTGCCAGCACCTCGGTGGGAGCCATCATGGCGCCCTGATATCCGTTGGAGACACACATCAGCAGACCGAGAAGCGCTACCACTGTCTTGCCGGAACCCACATCCCCCTGCACAAGCCGGTTCATGCAGTTTTCTCCCGACAGATCCTGCCGGATCTCCTCCCAGGCCCGCAGCTGGGCATTCGTCAGCCGGTAGGGCAGCTTTTCCATAAGGCGCGCCGTATCCGCCGTCTCAATCATGGGAAAATGGCTGCGCACACTCTCTGACGCCTCCCTGCTCCTGCGCAGGAGCAGAATAAAGGTCAGAAATTCATCGAAAGCAAACCTCTTCCGCGCCCCAATAAGTTTTTCCTGTGTCTCCGGGAAATGAATCTGGAAAAAGGCTTCTCTGTACCCTGCCAGCCCATATCGTATCCGTATATCCTCCGGCAGCGGATCCTCCGGCAGCACGCACAGCTGCAGCGCCTGCCGTACGGCGCGTACAATCCCCTGGTTGGTGATTCCCTTTGTCAGCGCGTACCTGGGCTGAATCCCCTCTGTCAGCAGACGGTACTCCTCCTCTTTATAAATACGCGGCTGTTCCATATATCTGCCGTTTCCTCTCTCCTGAAGCTGAGCCCGAAACAGGTAACAGCTCCCGCTTTTCAGCGTATTTTTCAGATAGGGCATATTGAAAAAGGTCAGATTCACACATCCGGTGTCGTCCTGCGCCCGCATCGTCAGAATCGTAAGCCCCCGCACCCTCCTGAGCGCAGGCGCTTCCCGGAGCTTCAGCCGAAGCGTGCACACTTCCCCCGCCTTTGCGCTGCCTGCTTTCACCGGCGGGAGAAAAGTCTCGTAATCTCTTGGAAAGTAATGCAGCAGATCGTCCAGCGTATCAATATTCAGTTTATGAAAAAGATTGGCTGATTTCTCGCCAATCCCTTTCAGTTCCGTTATCTTATCTTCTGATTTCATGTCCGCACTTCTCTTCGCAGTTTATTCGGCGGAGACCACGTAATAATAGATCGGCTGTCCGCCGTACTGCAGTTCCACATCACAGTCGGTATATTTTCCCGCAACGTCCTCCCGCAGCTTCTCCGCTTCCGCTTCTTCCACATCGCTGCCGTAATAGATACTGATCAGTTCAAGCCCGTCTTCCATCATGGCATCCACCATTTCCAACGTAACGTTCCGGATATCTTCTCCCACGGAAAGAATCCCATGATCTCCGATCCCCATATAGTCTCCCTGCTTGATTACCTTGTCTTCGATCTGCGTATCTCTCACCGCATAAGTCACCTCACCGGTTTTGACCGTCTTGATCTCCTCCAGCATGGCTGCCTCGTTTTCCTCTGCGGAAATATCCGGCACATAATTGATCACGGCCGTAATGCCCTGCGGCAGGGTTTTGGTGGGAAGCACGACGATCTTTTTATCTTTCGCCAGATTTGCTGCCTGATTTGCCGCAAGAATGATATTTTTATTGTTCGGCAGAATAAACACTGTATCGGCGTTTACTTTCTCCACCGCGTCCAGCACGTCCGCCGTGCTGGGATTCATGGTTTGCCCGCCCTCGATCAGGCAGTCCACCCCAAGTCCTTTAAAAATCTCGTTCATGCCATCGCCGATAGAGACCGCCACAAATCCGACCGGTTTGCGCTCCCCCATCTCTTCCACAGCCGGATCCTGCTCTTTCTGAGCCTCTGCCGCTTTCTGAGCCTCCGCTTCTTTCTTTGCCGCCTTAAACAGCTTCTCCTGGTGTTCCAGCCGCATATTGTCAATTTTAATATTGGAAAGTGCTCCGTATTTTAAGGCTTTCTGTATCGCAAGCCCGGGATCATTGGTATGTACGTGGACCTTTACCACGTCATCATCCGCAACGCATACGATAGAATCGCCGATGGACTCCAGATAAGCCTTAAAATCCATTTCATGCTTGATATTAAATGTTTTGCTGAGCATAATAATAAACTCGGTACAGTAGCCGAATTTGATATTTGTCTCCGCCTGCGCCTCCGTTTTAGCCGTAGCTTTGGCAGTTCCTGTATCTGCTACGGTATAATCGATCTCTTTCCCCAAAAAAGCGTCATATGCGCCGACCAGGACTTCCACAAGCCCCTGTCCGCCGGAGTCCACCACATTCGCCTGTTTCAGTACGGGAAGCATCTCCGGTGTGCAGCTCAGCACATATTTTGCCTGGGCAATAATCTTTTCGAAAAACTCGTTCAGATCCGTTACGCCGTCATCCGCCAGCTACCGTGCTTTCTCAGCGCCTCCCTTGGCCACCGTCAGGATGGTTCCCTCTTTCGGCTTCATAACGGCCTTATACGCTGTTTCAACAGCCTTTTCAAAAGCGTCTGCAAGGGTCGGCACATCAATTTTTCCGACATCCCTGATCCCTTTGGTAAATCCGCGGAACAGCTGAGATAAAATGACGCCGGAATTGCCTCTGGCCCCTCTCAGAGAACCGCCGGAAATCGCCTTGCACAGGGACGGAATATCCACTTTCTCTCCCAGTGTGATCACTTCCTTGGCAGCGGACATGATCGTCATCGTCATATTAGTGCCCGTATCGCCGTCCGGAACCGGAAATACATTCAATTCATTGATCCATTCTTTCTTGGATTCCAAGTTTTTTGCGCCAGCTAAGAACATTTTGGCAAGCATCTTAGCATCGATAGTTGTTGAAACCACAGATTAATCCTCCTTAATCAATCACTCTCACACCTTCCACAAAGATGTTGATTTTCTCAATTTCAATTCCCGTAAATTCTTCCACCTTATATTTTACATTGCTGATCAGGTTGTCGGAAACGGCCAGAATGCTCACGCCATACGAGACGATTACATGAAAATCCAGGGTTAATTTGTTGTTGTTCAATGAAACGGAAATGCCTCTGGTAAGGCTGTCCATTCTTAACAGGCGCACCAGACCGTCTTTCACACTGTAGCCAGCCATGCCAACAATACCGAAGCATTCCATAGCAACGCTTCCTGCATACTGGGCGATCACCTCTTTTTCGATCACAATACTTCCCAGATGAGTATTCATAAATGAACCTTTCATGCGAAACCTCCTTCAGGTTGATACATATATTTTGTATTATAACTGCTATTGCTCAAAAAAGAAACAACATTTTGAAAAAGCTTAAAAAAAACTTGTAAAATCCTGTTAAATTACACTTGCAATATTTATCCATATCTGTTAAGATATCAATGTTGTGAATAAAACTTGAATGAAAAGTGTACATTCGTATGTTGAGGAGGTGTCAAGATGGCTAAATGTGATATTTGCGGTAAGGGCGTTCAATTTGGTAACAATGTAAGCCATTCTCATAGAAGGACAAATGCAATTTGGAAACCCAACGTAAAGCGTGTGAAATGCAAAGTAAACGGCGTTGCCAAAAGGCTTCACGTTTGTACAAGTTGCCTGAGATCCGGCAAAGTAGAAAGAGCCTAAACCGAATTTCAAAGTGGATGAATGAAAACCTGTCCAATGGACAGGTTTTTTGTTACAATAAGCTGTCTCGCGAAGCGTGGCAGCGTTTGTTAACATAAGGACGGCACGCAGAGCGTGACATCCGTTGTTTTATGAATGACTGTGAGACAAAACATGCCGCTTCTCCCGAAGATCCGGCGCTGACATCTCATCCGCAGCAATAACACACATATCCGATAAACACCAGAAGCGCAATCATAATAATGCCTATCAGCGCATTGTGAAGCAGCAGCATGATGAGCATTCCGATGGCAACGGCAAATGCCAGCATCCCGATCAGTTTTTTGATATCCATCCGCATTCTCCTGCCGCCAAATGTTCTTTAGGGTAGATTATGCAGAACCAGCCTCAAATATTACTCCTCCTCTGTCGGAAAAGCAATATCCACTGCCGTGTCATCCGGAATCATTTCTTCCTTTTTGGTAGTGAATTTGTCCAGAATATCCGGAATCATATCCAAAATCTTGGTCATGGTGTCCTGGTTCTTGATATTTACCAGCTTTGTAGACCCGTTTTTGATGACCAGCACCGCACTGGGCGTCATCTTACCCCCCAGTCCGCCGGCGCCTCTGTTGCTTTTTTTGTCCCCGTTAGTTCCCGCTCCGGCGCCCACGCCGAAACTGACGTCCACCAGAGGCAGTATGATCGTATCTCCGATCTGTGTGGGCGCTCCTACGACGGTCTTTGTTGTAAGTACGGTGTCCATTCCTTTCATAAGAGATTCTACTACGCTGTGAAACTGATTTTCTGCCATTTACTTTTCCTCCCTTTTTAGTTTTCCCATCAATCTATGCAGCTGTTTATCCAAAAGTATTCTCCCGCCGCCCCGCAGCAGCACAAATACAGCAACCCGCCCTTTGGCAAACAAAGTTCCCTCCAAAACGGGTTCATTAAAATCAGGGACAATATTAATATGATTGCCCAAAAACGGAGACAGCATACCATATACCGCCAAAAGATAGCCAGTTGTATCGGGCTCTCCCGTTCCGATGACAAGATCAGCCCTGAGTACCCTGGGACGCATATGGCGCAGAATCCTGCACAGCTGTTCCCAGCACCGTCCGAAAAACAGGCGGTTTTCATTCTGCAGAAGCAGATCTCTGTAATATCCTATATTTTCCAGTATCTGTTTTATTTTGCCCCAGGCAGAGCGGATTGTCTGCCGCAGTTTTCTGATTTTTTCTGTCAGGGACATTTTACGTTCCGTTTTCCGGTCCGCTCCTGGCGTTTCTGGTGTTTCTGATATGTTTGGTGTGTCCGCTTCCTCCTGCGTAACGCCGGACTCTGCCGGTAACCTGGCCTGTCCTGAATTTTCCTCCAATACGCCTGCGCTATCTGCCGTCTTCTCCTGCTTTTCGGGCTTTTGTTCCACGTCCGGAACTGCCTCATCCGGAACTGCCTCATTTTTTTCCCCTGCTCTCATGCTCCACACACGGATACCGGCTACCCGGACAATCACCTCTCCCGGCTGCGGATACCGGTACGATACGGACAAAAGATGCAGAAGCCACGTGACTCTGACCGCACCCTCCACTTCTTTTCCGTCTTTTCTGCCGGAAATTCTGTATCGAACCGGCACAAACAATATAAGGAGAATCAGTGTCAGGCACAGTCCCAACAGGCACAACAACAGAATTCCCAGTACAGCCAGTATCTGTAAGATGATTTGCGCCATCAAAATAAACCCTTGCTTTCTTAACTTAATCCCTTTCTTGCATCCGTTCCAACAGATACTTCTTTAATTCACAGTCTCCTCTCGCCGCCAGGGATTCTTCCGTGATTCTGACAATCAGTTCCACGGCTTCCTCATAGTTACCGGCAATGCCGACAATCACACATACCTGATCCCTGTAAAAGTGCTGGGCAAAAATTCTGGCGTCATAAATCTCCAGCAAATCCTCTCCCGCTGCCAGCAGAATGACGTATGCACTTATCATAAGCGATCTTTTGCGAAGCCTGCGCATCACTTTCTCAGGATGTCTCACAGATGCCCCAACATACAGAGGTGAATAAAATTCCATGATGCTCTGCCCCCACTGCATCCGTGGTGTCTCCGCGCCGCGCGGCCCATCTTCGGGTCTTTGTCAGTAATATTTGGCGGACCCCCACAGGTTGCTTTTTTTTAACTCCAGATATTCACTGTATGCCTTTTCCAAAATCTGCTTTTCGTCAGAAAATTTAAGTAAATGATAGGCCTCATGATACTTATAATATCCGGAATCTACAAAATATTCTTCCCGCTGCGGTTTGCTGTAATAACTGTCTGCCATCATCAGGTACCAATGGACTTCTTTTTCGACGGTGTCTTCCGGTACATTAAATGTGTATTCTGTTTTTCCTACATATTTAATAATGGAAGCCTGTGCCCCAGACTCTTCCAAAACCTCTCGAAGGGCTGTATCCTTAAAATCTTCGCCTTCTTCAACAGTTCCTCTGGGCAAGACCCAGCCCTCATACTTGTTTTTGAAATTCTTGTATAAAAGCAGAATCTTTCCCCGGAAAATAACCACACCGCCACAACTGGTTGCTTCTATCATTGCAATTCCTCCCGGCACTGGTGTGTCAAAAAGATGACCTGATAACAGTATAGTCCAAAAACGGATCAATGGCAATGAATATTTTTTATTCTCCCGGTTCCGGAAAATACGCGTCAAAAATCTGTCTGGCCGCTGTCACGGCATGACTGCTTCCCTTTCCCGTTCCCTCAATAATAATCGTCACACAAATCCGGGGATCTTCCGCCGGTGCAAATCCTGTAAACCACGCGGTATTTTCTTTCCTTGCGCTGTTGTATTCCACAATTCCCTGCTTGCCCGCCACCGCGTAAGTTCCCTTAAAGATATCCTCGGTTTCCCGGATCATCATGCCGGTCAGGGCGGCTGCTTCTTTATTTGTCATGATACGCCCGCAGTCTTTGGCGGTAAATGTCTTCACTCTGCCGCCTGCGCTGGTCTCAATGCGGTCGATGACATATGGTTTCATCATGAGTCCCCCGTCTGCGATGGCTGACGTAATCATATTCAGGTGCAAGGGTGTCATCAGCACTTTCCACTGCTCCCCTGCCGCCGTCACGACATTGTCACCATCCGCCGCATCTGTGCCGGAAACCGGGGCGGCATCCGTGTCCATGACAGGAGAGGCCAGGCTTTCGGCATGGTCAAAGGCCACGGGAAGTTTCTGATTAAACAGCAGATCCTCCAATAATCCGGCAAATCGCTCCCAATCCCTGATCGGATCCGCATTGCCCAAATCCTCAAAAGTAAAACCGGAAAGGGTATCCTGAAATTTCTCCGGGTTCTCCCTGATATATTCCAGGGCAGTAAACAGTTCAAATATCTCCCCCGGAGGATATTTCCCCTGCGTAACACGATTCAGGAGCGCTGAATTGTTCTCCTCCGCCAGCAGATCATCCCAGATATCCGCAATCTTGTTAGGATCAAAATCAGGACTGGAGACCATTGCCAGAATTTTTCCGGTGGAGGGTTCCGTTATCACAATGGCTCCCTCATGACCATTCAGACACTGCGCGGCGGTCTCCTGCAGTTTTGCGTCCAAAGTGGTATAAACGCTGTTTCCGGGGTTTTTTCGTCCGGCTATCTCATTTTCTACTTTCTCCGCAAGCGGAAGATCCGAATTGATCAGATAATAATTTGCCTGTTTCTCAATGCCTGTCCTGCCGCGGGTGGAGTATCCCACTACATGGGCGAACAAGTTTTCAAACGGATAATTTCTCCGTTCCTCTCCGCTCTCATCCAAAACTGCCTGGGCCAGAATCTGCCCATCCGCGGAAAAAACAGTTCCCCGGTAATTTTCTCTCATCAGGATCTCCTGACGGGAATTGTAACTGTTATTCAACATATCCTGTCTTCCGGTAGCGGTAAACCACGACAGATACCCGGTCATCACCAGAAAGAGCAGTCCGAAAGCGTAAGTAACCCCTGCGGCCGGTCGGCTGGCATGCAGCCACTCGTTCTTTTCAATGCTTTTTTTCTCCCTCAGCGCCACTCCCTGGATCAGGGAAAACATTATGATCGTGGCCGTAACCGAACTGCCTCCATAGCTGACAAAAGGCAGCGTCACGCCCGTCAGGGGGATAAATTTGACCCCTCCTCCGATGGTAAGAAAAATCTGAAAAGCATACATAACGCCGATTCCCCAGACCGTCAGCTGGAAAAAGCGCTCTTTTGCGTTCACCGCAATACACATCATCATCACAAAACAGCTGATGCAGACCAACAAAAGACATATGCCGAACAGGACTCCCAGTTCCTCACAGACAGCCGAAAAGATAAAATCTTCCCCCACTTTGGGGATATCGTCCGGCGTTCCTCCTCCCAGTCCCATGCCGAACCAGCTGCCGCTTCCTATGGAAAACAGGGACTGGGCAATCTGATACCCTTTTGTATCGATATATTCCCATGGATTCCACCATGCCAGCACTCTGACACGCACATGACTGAATAACAGATATGCTAAAGCGGAAGCCCCGCAGGCGCCTGCGGCTCCTGCCAGCAGATACAGATATTTGCCGGTGGCCAGAAAGACAATGAGTACAAAGGTCACGAAGAAAATCAGAGCGCCCCCCAGATCCCGGGATACTGCCAGAATAACTACATGCGCTGCCGCCGCTGCCGCCGCAAAACATACTCTCTTAAAAGAACTGTCTTTCCACAGCATTGCCGCAAGCATCAGCACAAACAATATTTTCACAAATTCCGAGGGCTGAAAAGCAAGGCCGATAAATGTAAACGAAAAGATAATTTTGGATCCGCTCGTTGCCTCGCTGGTAATCAGCACCACACTGAGAGCGAAAATGCCCCCGAGACCATAAACCCATCCAAGTCCGGGCAGATAACTGTCCCGGCGGACGATATAGGGAATCGCCAGACATATGGCATAACAGATACATACAATGACAAACTGTCTGATGGCCCGATCCAGTGAGATGCGCGCCAGAACCACAAAGCCCGTTCCCAGAAGCAGGCACATATTATTTAAAAGCAGCCTGTTGATGTCTCTGTAAATCATGCCCGTCAAAAAGATGCAGGAAAAAAGAAACATCTGCACAAAAGCATAGAAAATAATATATTCTATTCTTCCGCTTCTGATGCACAAGGATAAAAAGCAGAAAAACTGAATAAAGAACAGCAGAATACTCTGCCGGGTATAAATCCCTCTGCGCCGCTTTTCTTCCGTGAAGCGAAACACGGAAAAACTCTCATAAGTATAAAGCAGCATACAGAGCACTATAAAATATTTGGATAATTCTACGACATATGTCTGCATACCAATAGATGCCTTTCCTGATCCGGGGCTAATCCGCTCCTTTTTTTTCATGTCCTGTCGTATACGGCGCATAAGGCGGCAGCTGCGCCTTCTCACCGTTTGCCAGCCTCTCAAAAAAACGAAGTGTCTGCTTTACTTCCTCCGGTTTCTCTATAGTAAAGTCCAGCCGGAAAGCCGTTTCCCCCACGTGTGATGTAACTCTCCCCGCACGGACTGCAACTTTTTCATGCAGCGAGAGGGGAACGGAGTTATAAATTACATTATAACAGTGTCTGCAGTTTATATAAACCGGAAATTCTTTTTTATAGCGATCCCGCAGCGCGAACTCTCCCTTTCCCGGACATGCGCCTCCGGTCTTTGCCATACAGTTTGCCGTTACCATCATAGGCAGATACCCGTATACCACTTGTTCCCGGAATGCGTGCCCCAGGCCGCCCGACAGATCCTTTTGCTCTCCGGCGCTGAGTTCATAGGGAATACAAAGCCCAGACAGTCTATTTTTCCAGAATCGCACCGTCTCCCTGTTCCACACATAGACACCTGCATCGCCGCAGACCGATCCGGTATATCCCTTCTCTCTCAGCCAGGCATAACCCTCCATATTGCGTACCATGCAGCCGTCCGCCGCCGGAAGCACAGAAAAAATCCCCTCCAGGAACGCCTCATCCCTGTCTCTGATCACATGCGGCAGTACAAGAAAGACTTCCGTATGTCCGTGTTCTTTTCCGGCGTTTTCCAGCAGGCGCTTCCACTCGTCCGGTTCTGCGCACATATCCGCGTCCAGATAGATTCTGGCGGCATGCATTCCCGTCTCGAGAAATGCAAGGAATTGCTCTTTCTTCGTAAACAGCACCCTGTATCCAGCCTCCTTTGCAGAAACGCTTTCCTTTGCAAAAGCGGCGCGCTCCGCAGGTTCCACGATATCTTCCCCGGCGGGGCGGCTCCTCTTTCGCTTTCCCAGCCCGGGACAGTTTTTCACTTCGATCAGACGGTTCAACTGCTCCAGCGCCTGCCGTCTCAGATCTTTGATCGCTTTCAAAGGATAAAAAATCCCCTCCTGCACATCCGCAGTCAGTTCCTCCAACCGGAAATTCGTTTCCCCCACGGCGGAGAGGCCGTCCATGATATTCTCCCGGCTGACCGGACGTTTCAGCGCTCTGGTAACAACATCTCCGCTGACATCCGTCCAGACATCGCCGCTGCATACTGTCAAAACGGCGGGCTGCCCCTCGTAAAACCGGGCATACATCCTTAAAGGCAGTTTCGGCTCATGCAGCAGATATCTGCTACGTATCTGCTGTAAAATCTCCTCATCACTGCCATTATATCCCGGCGCAGAGCGCGTAATCATCTCGCCGCCGTTATGCCGGAAATAATATCCGTCCTGCACCTCCGAACGAATATACAGAGATCGCAATATGTGCATATCCTCCGCATTCACCGCGCTATTTCCCGGCTTACAGCCGTTCTCATAATAAGCATCGATGACTTTTCGATAGACAGAGGTGACACCTGCCGCATATTCCGGTTTCTTCATGCGCCCTTCAATTTTAAAGGAATCGATACCCGCCCGGATCAGTTCCGGGACGTGTTGTATTGTACAAAGATCTTTCAGACTCATGGGATACTGTGTATCATTTCGCAGCGCCTTATGGTCCATGCAGATTTCATAGGGCAGTCTGCACGGCTGTGCGCATTTCCCACGGTTCCCGCTTCGTCCGCCCAGCATGCTGCTGAACAGACACTGTCCGGAATAACAGTAACACATGGCACCGTGGACAAAGGTTTCAATCTCCAGACCTGTCTTTTGTTTGATCTTTCTGATCTCCCCCAGCGACAATTCTCTGGCCGGGACAATTCTTCGGGCTCCCTCCTCTTTCAGCATCCTGGCGGCGTGGACGCCCGTGACGGTCATCTGTGTGCTTACATGAAGCGGAAGAAGCGGAAAATACTGCCTTACATAAGCAAACACGCCCATATCCTGCACGATCACACCGTCCAGCCCCGCCTCATAAAACGGAACCAGATACTCGTATAATTCGCCGAACTCTTTTTCCTTGATCAGCGTATTCAGAGTCAGATAGACTTTTCTTCCATATAAGTGTG
>JAAVAG010000196.1 GCA_014804185.1 Lachnospiraceae bacterium | reverse complement strand
TACATGATAATAAATCTTTTCGCTTTATATTTTTCAATCATCAGTTGATTATGCATTGCTGTCACCTCCCGTGATGCCAAGGAAGTATTCTTCAAGACTTTGCTCCGTAACTGAGAATTCCCTGGTGACAATATGATTCTCCATGAGAAGCTTCGCTATGCTCTCCGACCTGTCCGTATGAGAGAACAGGTGCAGAGTCTCATCATCAATGACAGTGTATTCCGCATCATGAAACCCATTCTCAATAACGGTTATACATTTCGGCAGTTCGGATGTCTTTATCTGTATGTACTGCCTGCATTTTTCGTCAAGCTCATCATGAGTGAGCGACTCGATGATCTTCCCCTTGTGGATTATATAATAATCCGTGGCAAGCAGATAAAGTTCGTTAAGGATATGACTTGACAGGAACAGCGTTACATCATTTTCCTCATTCAGCCTTTTAAGCAGGCCGCGCAGTTCAGATATGTTCTTAGGATCAAGGCCGTTTATCGGCTCATCGAGTATAAGCAGTCTCGGCTTGCCGACAAGAGCCATTGCTATACTGAGTCTCTGCTTCATGCCCATGGAGAACTTTCTTACCTTATTATCCTTAACCTCGGTCAGCCCCACCATTTCCAGCAGCTTATCGCATATTTCCTTTTCGGGATTGCCGATAAGGATACGCTGTAATTCAAGATTACGGTAAGCGGAATATTCCGGATAAAGGGCAGGAGTTTCAATAGTGCTGCCGATATGTCGGCGCATTTTCAGAATGTCAGACGGCTCGTTCTTCCCGAACAGCGAGAAAGTACCGCTTGTCGGATAAAGCAGCCCCGTCAGCACTCTCATCAGTGTGGTCTTGCCCGCGCCGTTCTCACCGATAAAGCCGTAGATATGCTTATTTTTGAGACAAATACTTATATCGTCAAGAGCAAGAAAATTGCCGTATTTCACGGATATTCCGTGTGTTTGCAGGACAATATTTTCCATTCTGCAAACCTCCTTTTCTTTTCTGCCCTAATGATAACATACGATGTCGTAAAGATTCTTCACCAAATCTAAAGAAAATCTTAATATACCAGACGATACCCCATTCCGTAGACAGTTTCTATATATTCCTCCGAGGCGAACTTTGCAATCTTCTTTCGCAAATTACTGATATGTACATTCATCGTGTTGTCATCGCTCAAATATGTATCGCCGGAAACGCTTTCATACAGCCTGCGCTTTGAGAATATTGTTTTGGGATTTTTCAGCATCAGTTCCAGTATCGCATATTCCGTAGCCGTGCAGGTGATCTCGTTTCCCTTGACATAAACGCGCTTTGAGTCGGTGTCGAGCTTTATATCTCTGAATGTGAGCAGAGCCAAAGTCTGCGCCTCAGTCCGCCGAAGCACAGCCTGTATGCGAAGCATGACCTCGTCAATATCAAAGGGCTTGATGATATAATCGTCAGCGCCTATCTTAAAAAGCTCTATTCTGTTGTGCACCTCCAACTTTGCCGAGATGATAATAACAGGTGTGCTCTTGACAGATCGCAGTTCCTTCAGCACTTCCTCTCCCGTTTTCAAAGGCAGCATCAAATCCATAAGAATCATGTTATAGTCGCCCGACAGCGCTTTCTCAAGTCCCTCAAGTCCGTTTTCGGCGCTATCCGCAGAGTAGCCGCTTTTCGTTATGATACTGCAAAGCAGACTGTTTATCGTTTTATCGTCTTCTATTACCAGTACAGAGAGCATGGTTTCACCGCTTTCCTTTGTTTTGAGAGATCAGCATCAGTTTTCCATAAATAATGCGTTTATTTCACCATATCCCTGTTGTTCTGCCAGTCTTTTCAAGCCGTCCAGCGCTTCCTCTTTTGAGTAATTGTGCGCCGCCAGGAAATCATCATCCTTCTCGCCTATATACCGGTAAAATAATACCGCGGCAAGAACCTCCTCTTTTTGGGTATAGTCAATGTTTTCCAACAATATATTTTCTGCTTCATTTATGGAACCCTCATCGACCATTTTTTCAAATTCCTCTAACTTTTTCCCTGAAACCTCAAATTTATTTTCCCCTGGCAGCCCGCCGGATTCATACTGTTTCCCAAGCATCAGAGAAAAAAGCACTCTCACCATCTCCTTGATGATACGCATGATATAGTCTTTCTCGTCATTAAAATCCATTTTTATACTTCTCCTCCCGCCAGTATTCGGTTTATGTCCCATTCATTATAAAATGTTTCCAACAGATTTACAAGAAAGAAACATATCACACCGCCAGCTGATCCGACACCGGCAGTTTCAATCCTCATTGAATTGGCTCTGTTTTTATGATAAAATAATTCCCATCAAAAGACTGAAAGTCCCGAATTGGCAAGACCAACGAAACAATTCCGGAACAAGCGTCTCATGACGAAACAGGAGGATACCGTGAGCACCCAGGATAAGACAGAACTATTTGAGCGGACGCCGATCCCCGCCGCAGTGCGGGCAATGGCCATCCCCACCATCATCAGTTCACTGATCACTATCATATATAATCTGGCGGACACCTATTTTGTAGGTATGCTGAATGACCCTATACAGAATGCGGCGGTCACGCTGGTGGCTCCGCTGATGCTGGCCTTTAACGCCGTGAACAATTTGTTCGGCGTGGGAACCAGCAGCATGATGAGCCGTCTGCTGGGCGTGCGCGACTATCAGTCGGTGCGGCGCTGTTCCGCCATCGGCTTCTACTGCACCGTCTGCTCCGCGGGGCTGTTTTCCCTGGCCAGCATCCTGCTGCGCCCGGGACTTCTGACTATGCTTGGCGCGGACGCGGAGACCATGGCAGCCACAGCCGGATATATGCAGTGGACTGTCTGCTTCGGCGCGGTACCTGCCATCTTGAACGTGGTGATGGCCTACATGGTCCGTTCGGAGGGCGCTACGCTCCATGCCAGCATCGGAACCATCAGCGGCTGTGTCCTGAACATGATCCTGGATCCCATCTTTATTCTGAAAGGCGGCCTAGATATGGGAGCCGCCGGGGCAGGCCTTGCAACCTTTCTCGGCAACTGCGGCGCCTGCTGTTATTTCTTTGTGCTGCTTTTTGTCCGCAGAAAGAAAACGTATGTCTCCATTTCCCCCCGGTCTTTTGCCTTTGACAAAAAGATTATTCTGGGCATCTGCGGCGTGGGCATTCCCGCATGCATCCAGAATCTGCTGAATGTGACCAGCATGACGCTGCTGAATAATTTTTCCGCCGCCCACGGATCGGACGCGGTGGCCGCAATGGGAATCGCGCAGAAGACCAATATGGTTCCCATGAATCTGTTTTTCGGCCTGTCCCAGGGCATCCTGCCGTTAATTGGCTACAACTATGCCAGTAAAAATTACAAGCGCATGAAAGGCGTGGTTCTGTATACCATAAAACTCGCTATATGTTCCGTCGCTGTCGTCTCAACCGCATATTTTCTCTTTGCGGATTCGTTGATCCGGCTGTTTATGAACAATGATGTGATTGTGGACTACGGCGCACAATTTCTGCGCGCCATGTGTCTGCAGCTTCCCTTTATGTGTATGGACTTCCTGGCGGTGGGCGTATTCCAGTCCACCGGAATGGGCAATCTGGCGCTGCTCTTCGCCATCCTCAGGAAGATTGTATTTGAGATTCCCGCCCTCTTTCTCCTGAACCGGCTTTTTCCGCTCTACGGACTCCCCTACGCACAGGTGGTTTCCGAGGGAATGCTGGCAATTATCGCGGCGGTGGTACTGATCAGGCTCTTTAAACGTATGGAAACGGAGGTAAGTTCATGAAAGTCGGAGAAGCACAACAGATTTACCGGGAACAGGTACAGACATACCGGGCGCAGAAAGCTGCCCTGTCAAAACAGCTGCAGGACGTTCAAGCCAAAATGAAGTCCTCCCCGGACGGTGAGGAAACCTACGGCTCCGAGGCCGCCACGCTGGAACTGACGCTGGAGGCATTGGATGAAAAGCAGCAGGAATATCAGGATTATCTGAGCAAACTGTCGGATCAGTACTGCGCTTACTGGAACGCGGCCGTGTCGGAGCAGCAGGCGGATGCCACCGCGGAGTATGCAGCCGACATGGCAAAGATCATGGAGGTTGCCCGCCGCATTATGAAAGGCGCCATAGTGCCTGCGGCGGATGAAAAAAAACTGATGGAATTCAGCAACGAAATGTATCAGACCGCAAAAAGCATCGGCGCCATGGTACAGCGCCAGAAAAAAGAAAAATATGACTCGCTCTGGGAAGACGAAGAGGAAAAGGAATACCCGGATCCCCAGGAGGAAGCCGAAAACGCCGAGGCTCCTGCAGGAGCCCCGGCGGTGGTAAGCGCCGCGGACACAATAGCGGCGGCAGCGCCCACATCTTCAGGGGAGTAAATATCTTCCAGCGTTATTATACGAAAATGTACGGCTGTCCGCAGCTACAGCTGCAGCTGCGGGCATCCTTCCTCGTGGATCCGGAGAATGCGCTGGTTTCTGCTCCCACGGAATTTCAGACTGATGTCATACTGCGCCTGCTCAAACTCTCCGTCCACCAGAATATCAATATACCCCAGCAGTTCCTCTGTCACCTCGCAATGGGCGTGTCCCTCCGGGTCCAAGAGATCCGCCTCATAAGTATATCCCGTATAACACCAGATATTTTTGTTCGGATACCTCTCTCTAAACTTCCTTGCCAGGGAAAGCAGCCCCCTTTGATTGACAGGTTCCATGGGCTCCCCTCCCAGCAGGGACAGACCGCTGATGTAGGACGGCTCACAAGAGCGCAGAATCTCCTCTTCGATCTCCTCCGTGAACTCTTCTCCATACTCAAAATCCCAGGCTTCCCGGTTAAAGCAGCCCTGACATCTGTGTGTACATCCTGACACAAACAGGCTGGTTCTTACGCCCAGCCCGTTTGCAATATCACAATACTTAATATTCGCATATTTCATAAGTGCAGTACCCGCTCCCTGATCTCCTGTGTTCTCCCTTGGTTCCAGAACTGAGTTCCGATATAGCCGCATGTCCGTCTGGCCACATTCATCTTATCCTGATCCCGGTTTCCGCACTTGGGGCATTCCCACACCAGCTTGTTGTGCCCATCCTCTATAATCCGGATCTCTCCGTCATAACCGCAGACCTGACAATAGTCGCTCTTTGTGTTCAGCTCCGCGTACATAATATGCTCATAAATATGCTGCATCACCGCCAGCACAGCGTCAATATTGTCCTGCATATTGGGCACTTCCACATAGCTGATGGCTCCTCCCGGGGACAGCTTTTGGAACTGCGCCTCAAAGGTCAGTTTTTCAAAAGCATTGATATCCTCCGTCACATGGATATGATAGCTGTTGGTAATATAATTCTTATCCGTAACCCCCGGTATCACGCCGAATCTGTTCTGGAG
>JAAVAG010000195.1 GCA_014804185.1 Lachnospiraceae bacterium | reverse complement strand
TTTTATTATCGCTTACCGGATTTCCTCCATCAAGGACGCGGATCTGATTCTGGTGATGGACGGCGGCCGGATCATCGAACAGGGAACCCACGACTCGCTGCTGGCAGCTGGCGGTTACTACGCCAACGCTTTCCGCAGTCAGTACGGCGAAATTCCCGCAGAAATACTCCGCCAGAAAGGAGACAATTAAAATGGCTAGAAACAGATATGATGTGGACGAAGTTCTGGAAGAGAGCTTTGACGTGAGCCAGTTGAAACGCCTGGCCGCCTACATATCTCCCTATAAAAAGAAAATGGCCGGAATCATCCTGCTTATGCTGACTTCTTCTGCGCTGACCATGGCCATCCCTGTATTTTTTCAGAAAATCATGGATGAGAGCATTCCCGCCAAAGATATGAATTCGATATACCTGTACTGCGGCCTGACCCTGGCAATCGCCTGCTACTGCGCCCTGGCTCTGGCCCTGAAGATCCGCACCATGAGTATCATCGGACAGAATATTGTGCATGATCTGCGTTCGGATATTTTCTGCCATCTGCAGGAACTTCCTTTTTCCTACTATGATGACAGGCCCCACGGCAAGATCCAGGTGCGGGTGGTCAATTATGTCAACAGCCTCAGCG
The DNA here is from genome assembly GCA_014804185.1 of Lachnospiraceae bacterium. Classification (GTDB taxonomy): domain Bacteria; phylum Bacillota; class Clostridia; order Lachnospirales; family Lachnospiraceae; genus Acetatifactor. The sequence continues at coordinate 5,872 of JAAVAG010000195.1, read as the reverse complement.
ACCTGCTCAGCAACGGTATCGTTAACACCTTTACCGACCTGTGCAACCTGATCTTCATTGTCACTTTCATGTTTATCGAAGACGTAAAGCTGACGCTTGTATGTCTTTGCGGTCTTCCTGTACTGGCCGCATTCATTGTCTTTATCAAGCGCAGGCACCGCAGAGCATGGCAGATTCAGAGCAATAAGCAGTCCAACCTGAACGCTTACATCGCCGAGAGTATAAACGGCATACGCGTCACCCAGTCCTTTGTCCGGGAAAAGGAAAATACGGGCATTTTTAACCGTCTGAGCAAAAACTACCGCACGTCCTGGATGCGGGCGGTTATGTACAATTTTACCATGGGCCCCAGTGTGGACATTATCTCCGCCGTGACCACCTCCTTTATTTACGTGCTGGGCGTGCGCATGATCTTTGCTCCGGACTCCGTCATGACCGCCGGTATCCTGATTGCCTTTACCGCCTATATCTCCCGGTTCTGGGCGCCCATCAACACCCTGGCAGGCTTTTATAACTCACTGCTCACCGCCATCTCCTACCTGGAGCGCATTTTTGAGACCATCGACGAGCCTGTGAAAGTGCAGGATGCACCGAATGCTGCCCTGATGCCGCCCATTCATGGCACAGTAGAGTTTTGCGACGTTTCTTTCAGCTATGAGGAGGGCCAGAAGATTCTGGACCGCATAAATTTTAAGACAAAGCAGGGTGACACCTATGCCATTGTAGGACCTACGGGTGCGGGCAAGACCACCATCGTCAATTTGATCAGCCGGTTTTACAACGTGGACAGCGGACAGATTTTCATCGACGGTGTGGATATTTCCACAGTGACGCTGCACTCCCTGCGCAGCCAGATGGGCGTTATGATGCAGGACAGCTTTATCTTCTCCGGCACGATCATGGACAATATCCGCTACGGTAATATGGATGCTTCCGATGACGATGTCATCCAGGCCGCAAAAACAGTCTGTGCTCATGACTTTATCATGGGAACCGAGAACGGCTATTACACCGAGGTAAATGAGAGGGGCAGCAGGCTCTCCGCCGGACAGCGCCAGCTGATCTCCTTTGCCAGGGCGCTGCTTGCCGATCCGAAAATTCTGATTCTGGACGAGGCCACCTCCAGCATAGACACGGAGACGGAAATTCTTCTGCAGAAGGGCCTGAGCCGCCTGCTGGAAGGCCGCACCTCCTTTATCATTGCCCACAGACTCTCCACCATCAAAAACGCCACCTGCATCATGTACGTTGACAAAGGCGGCATTCTGGAAAGGGGCAGCCACGAAGAACTGCTGGCCCTAAAGGGAGAATACTATAAGCTGTATATGTCCCAGTATGATTTTCTGAAATGAAAAAACGGCGTCGGAGAGAATTTCTCTCTGGCGCCGCAGTCATTTTTATATTAGAACGAGGCAGACGCCCGTTCATATCCCCATAATCCCCTTTGCGATCTGAAAATAGATCAGCAGGGAAAGTGCGTCCACAATGGTCGTTATAAACGGACTCGCCATCACCGCCGGGTCAAATCCCACACGTTTGGCCAGGATCGGCAGCGTACATCCGATCACCTTGGCAATGATAATAGCTGCCACCAGGGCAATACAAACCACCAAAGACACCGTAAATCCCACACGGTCAAACAGCATGAGTTTGGCAAAATTTGCAGCGGCCAGAGACAGACCGCAGAGCACGGCCACCCGTATCTCTTTCCACACGATCCGCAGTGTATCGCGGTATTCGATCTCTCCCAGGGACAGACCGCGGATCACGGTGACGCTTGCCTGTCCGCCCGCGTTGCCGCCTGTGTCCATGAGCATGGGGATAAACATGGTCAGCACCGTACAGACACTCAGCGCATCCTGAAACCCGTTTATGATCTGACCGGTGAAAGTGGCCGATACCATCAGCAGCAAAAGCCATGGGATCCTCTTTTTATATGTCTCCCATATGCCGGTCTTCATATAAGATTTATCGGACGGCATGATGGCCGCCATCTTCTCAATATCCTCCGTTGCCTCTTCTTCCATGATGTCAACGATATCATCCACGGTAATGATTCCTACCAGCCGTTTCTCATTGTCCACCACGGGCATGGAGATAAAATCGTACTTTTTAAACTGTGCAGCCACTTCCTCCTGATCCATCAGCGTATGGATGGAGATGACGTTTTCATGCATCAGATCGCTGATGCGCTCCTCCGGATCGCCGAAAAGCAGCGCCCTGAGCGTTATGGTTCCCACCAGCCTGCGCTGCGCATCCAGCACATAACATATATTGATGGTCTCGCTGACCAGCCCCACCTTGCGGATACGCGCAATGGCCTCCTCTACTGTCAGATCCTCTTTCAGATCCACAAACTCCACCGTCATAAGACTTCCGGCAGAATCTTCCGGATAGCGGAGCAAAAGATTGATATCCCTGCGTGTCTCCGGATTTGCGTTTGCAAGCAGCCTGGTAACAATATTGGCGGGCATCTCCTCCAGCAGATCCACGGCATCGTCCGCCATCAGATTGTCAATGATATTTGCGGCCTCCCGGTCCGACAGAGAGGTAATGATCCACTGCTGGTTCTCCACTTCCAGATAAGAGAACACATCCGCAGCCAGATCCTTTGGAAGGATACGGAATACCTTCAGCATTTCCGTTTCGTCCATTTCCTCCATGATCACGGCGATATCCGCGTCATTCATCTCCGCCATCTGCTGCCGCAGCGTGGTATACTGCTTCGTTTCCAGTAATTTCCTGATCTCTTCCATGGCATTTCTCCTTCAGTTTGAAAGGGAACGCTCCTCCCCGGAATGTTCCCGTGGTTTTTATACCCGCAGGGGGGGAGGGGACTGTCGCTGTTACTGCCCGTACTTCGATACTTCATATAAAAACCACCACCTTTCCCAAATGCCATTTTCGTGTTTCAGTAAAATTTTACCCCTTAAGACGTCTTTTTGTCAATGTAATATGTTTCCCTCACAAATTTTACCGCTGCTCTGCCGTTTGTAGCCTCCGCAATCTCCCGGCGCAGCGCGCCCTCCGCCTCCCTGGGCGCCGTGACCTGCAGACTCACCGCCTCTCCATACTCCGCGTGCCCAGCCTCTATTCCCCGCTGTCCCAGAAGATATAATATCCGGCCGACGCCGTTATAGTCCGTCTCCACTTTCAGTTCACATCCACGGCGCATCCATGCGGTCTGCGCATTTTCCAGCCCGGCTTTTACCGCCTGGGTATATGCCCGCACCAGCCCTCCGGTTCCAAGCAGTACACCTCCGAAATAACGCGTGACCACCACGGCTATATTTCGGATTTCTTCCCCCAGAAGCACCTCCAGCATAGGTCGTCCGGCCGTGCCGCCAGGCTCCCCGTCGTCTCCGAAACGCACAGTCTCCCCCTTTGCTCCAAGCACATAGGCAAAACAGTTATGCCTTGCGTCCCAATATTTCTTTCTCATTTCCTCTATAAAAGCCAACGCTTCTTCCTCGCATGCCACGGCGCGCACTGTCGCGATAAATCTGGATTTCTTTTCCACGATCTCTCCCTCTCCGCCCTTGATCAGCACCCGATAAGCCTCAGGACCACCTGTCTCCATACCGCTCCCCTCCGTTCTCCTTCTGTTCTCTTTCTGTTTTCTATCCATGTTTCTGAAATTATAGCATAAAAAAAACTCTGTTTGTGAACAATTCTTATTATAAATAAAAAACCTTTATTTACGAACTGTTTTTTGCTATAATAGAGCAGGTAATATCCTTTTATAAGAACTACATATACAGAAAGGGTGATAACTTATGAATTATGGAAGAAAAGGCGTGCGCGCCAAGCAGAAAGCCCTGAATGCCAAATCCGGCAAATGGGGCAGAAAAATCGCGCTGACCTGTGTAAAAGTAATATTGATCGGATGTATTGCGCTTGGAATCATAGGGACTTCCGCCGGAATCGGCGTATTCAACGGCGTTGTTGCCTCCGCCCCTGTCATTGACAGCAATGATGTTGCCCCTGTCGGTTTTTCCACATTTGTGTATGATAACCAGGGCAACCAGATCGACAAGCTGGTCAGCAGCAATTCCAACCGTATCCCGGTCACCATGGATATGATTCCCAAGAATCTGGCCAATGCTTTTATAGCGATTGAGGATCAGCGTTTCTATGACCACAACGGCATCGATATCAAAGGCATTATACGTTCCGGCTATCTCTTTATCGCCTCCGGGTTCAAGACGCAGCAGGGCGCCAGCACCATTACGCAGCAGCTTCTGAAAAATACCATCTTCACAGACTGGGTAACCGAAGAAAGTATGATGGAAAAACTGGAGCGTAAGATTCAGGAACAGTACCTGGCTCTGGAGATCTCCAAGTTCCTCAGCAAGGATGAAATTCTGATACGTTACCTGAATACAATCAACCTGGGTCAGAATACCCTGGGAGTACAGGCAGCGTCCCTGCGCTATTTTAACAAGTCCGTCAGCGAACTGACGCTCTCTGAGTGCGCTGTAATCGCCGGAATCACAAAGAATCCCTCCCGCTATAATCCTATCTCTCATCCGGATCAAAACGCGGACAGGCGAAAAGATGTTCTGGACCATATGCTGGAACAGGAAATGATCTCCCAGGCCCAATATGACGAGGCCATGGCGGACGATGTATATTCCAGGATCCAGACTGTCAATGTCCAGATTTCCTCCAGTTCCTCCAGTTCCTATTTTGTGGACAGTCTGACGGAAGCCGTCTACAATGATCTGATCGAGGCAGGATACAGCGCCACCGCTGCCTCCAGCCTGCTGTACAGCGGCGGACTGCGCATCTACTCCACTATGGATCCGGATATTCAGGCCATCGCAGATGAGGAGTTTGCAAATCCTGAGAATTTCAGCGACATAAAGGGAACCTGGTATCTGAATTATGAGCTGACTGTGAAAAAAGCGGACGGCACATACGTTAATCACAGCCGGGAAATGCTGAAAAAATGGTTCCGTGAAAATGTCAACAAAAACTACGATATCAATTTTGATTCTCAGGAGGACGGCTATGAGGCTGTGGAACAATACAAAGCCGCCGTTCTGGATGAAACTGACGAAATCATCGGTGAAAATATCAGCTTCACCATACAGCCGCAGATGTCTATGACCATTATAGACCAGAGCACAGGATATGTGGTTGCCATGGTTGGCGGCCGGGGATCCAAAGAGGGAAGCCGTACTTTTAACCGCGCCTGCGATGCTCTGGTATCTCCCGGTTCTACTTTCAAAGTAGTAGCGGCATATGCGCCTGCTCTGGATTCCGCAGGCCTGACGCTTGCCACCGTGATCAATGACGCGCCTTTTGCCTACGACAACGGCACACTGGTCAGGCAGTGGTGGGACAAAAACGGTGCCAGATCCTACAGAGGGCTGAATCCTCTCAGAGAAGGCATCCGCAATTCCATGAACGTGCTGACCGTAAAACTTCTCACCTGGATCACACCGCAGCTTGGTTTCGATTATCTGAGAGAATTCGGCTTTACCACACTTCAGCCGGATGACTGCGTACAGTCCATGGCTCTGGGAGGCGTATCGGGTGTATCCAATTTTGAACTGACCGCCGCCTATGCAGCCATCGCCAACGGCGGGGTGTACAACAAACCGAAGCTGTACACCCAGGTTCTGGATTCCTCGGGCCGGGTAATTCTGGATAATACGGAACCGGAATCCCACCGGGTACTGAAAGAAACCACGGCTTACCTTCTGACCAGCGCCATGATGGACGTGATCAACACCGGTACCGGCAAAACCGTTAAGTTTAAAAACATGTCGCTTGCCGGCAAGACCGGAACGGCCACCGGCGACAGGGCTCTGTGGTTTGTGGGATATTCTCCCTACTACACGGCGGCAGTATGGACAGGCTACGA
>JAAVAG010000194.1 GCA_014804185.1 Lachnospiraceae bacterium | reverse complement strand
TTAACTTATTCAATGCAGGTTTGTATTTTATAGCCTCAGATACCAATTCATCGTCAATATATCCAATAGCATGAGCTAATTTGGGTGTTTTCATATCTCAATACCTTCCTTTTTCAGATATTCTCTCAACTTGTTGCGAGTGTGATACAGCATATTTTTTACTTTGCTCTCGGTAAACGAATATAGTTCCGCAATATCTTTGACAGAGTCAAAAAAATAATATTTGCGGATAAAGACGTTACGTACCTCCTTTTTCTCACGTCGCAGGAAATTACTGATTAAACGGCCAATTTCTTCATACTCATAATCCGGATGAATTCGATTGTCGGGTAAAATTTCTTCTAATTCCGAAAAAGATACAGTTATATTTTGGCTGCGTTTTGTCGCAAAGTTGAAATCCAGCTTTTTCAAAGATAAATTTCTGACTATTTTGCATATAAATGCCATAAAGTTATTCGGCCTGGTGGGCGGTATCCTGTTCCACACACCCAAATATGTATCGTTTACGCATTCTTTTGAACCTTCCTCATTGCTTAATATATTATTTGCCACGCTAAAACACAGATTTCCATATTTCATGTCGGTTTCTTTGATTGCCTGTTCGTTACGCGCAAAGTACAGTTCGATAATCATTAAGTCATCCATGCATGCATCTCCTCATATGAATTCTGAAGGCAGTTCACTCATTAAGTACGGTTTTACCGTACTCGGTCTCAAATTTTTCGATTTTTATGCGCAGGCCGCCGCGATTGCGGTGTTTTAACTTTCATCCGGAACCCTCATCTCCCGGCGATTGTATGGCACACAGTAGAAAATGTCAATATTTTAGCAGCATAGTATATTTTTTTCTCATCACAGTTGGTATAATGCTCTTAAGATCAAAAGGCGGCAGTCTGTGTTTCATGTAAAAGCTGCGCCGAAGCGTATATGGCAGAGGAGGAAATGATAGTATGGTAGTGAAAAAAGCGGCATGTATTCCACTGGTTTTACACGATCCTTATTTTTCCATCTGGTCCGGAGAGGACCATTTGTATGATGGGGACCCGGTGCATTGGAGCGGGGCGCGTCAGAAGCTGCGCGGCTATGTGACGGTGGACGGCGCGGCGTATAGTTTTCTGGGGGACAGAGAGTTCCATGCGCCTGTGGAGCAGAAAGAAGTTGAGGTGACGGCTACGGCCACGGTATATCGTTTTGAGAACGAAAAGATAAGACTGACGGTCAGGTTTACCACGCCTCTCCTGCTGGAGGATTTAAAGCTGGTGTCGCGCCCCTGCACCTATGTGGACTTTGCGGTGGAGAAAAAGGCGGACTGCAGCGTGAACGTCAGCTTTTTTGTGTCCTCGGACCTGGTGTCCCAGAAAGACAGCCCGCTGGTGGGGTGTGACGGAAACTGCACGGAAAAAGAGGGGAAAGCCGGGTTTTCCTATGCTTCCATGGGGCGTGCCTTCCAGCGGCCTCTGGGCGGAAGCGGCGACAGGGTGACAATCGACTGGGGGTATGTTTACCTGGCATCTACCGACGGGAAGCCCGCCTATGATGCGGCAAACCGTCAACTCGGCGTGACGCTCCCGCTGGATGGCCGGGGGAGGGCCGCCCTGATCCTGGCTTATGACGATCTGCTCTCCATCAATTATTTCGGACAGTGGAGAAAGGCCTACTGGACAAAAGAATATGCCAATATTTTAGATGCCGTGGGCGCGGCTTTTCAGGATAAGGAAGAGGTCTGCAGGAGGGCTGAAATACTGGACGGCGAGATAGAGGAAAAGGCCGGGAAGATTGGCGGAGATGCTTATGTATATCTCTGCAACATGAGTTACCGGCATTCCATTGCCGCCCATAAACTGATTGAGGACGAGGAGGGGAATGTGATATTCCTGTCCAAGGAAAACGACTCCAACGGCTGTATCGGAACGGTGGATGTCAGCTATCCGTCGGTTCCGCTGTATCTGCTGCGTAATACGGAACTGGTAAAAGGCATGCTGCGGCCGGTGTTCCGGTTTGCGGCATCAAATGTATGGGAATTTGATTTCGCACCCCATGACGTGGGACGTTACCCCTATGCCTGGGGACAGGTATACGGCCTGAACGGAGCACATGGCGGAACCGGCTTTAACGGGGAGGGCGGCGCGGTGTTTCCTCCCTATTATCAGTATCCGGCGGGAGGCGGCATCTATGATTTTATGTACCAGATGCCGGTGGAGGAGTGCGGCAACATGCTGCTGATGACGGCCGCGGTCTGCATGACGGATGACAGCGGGGAGTTTGCGGCGCCGTATATGGACGTGCTGAAGCAGTGGACGGAATATCTCCTGAAGTATGGAGCGGATCCGGGGAACCAGCTCTGTACGGACGATTTCGCGGGCCATCTCTCCCACAATGTGAACCTTTCCGCCAAGGCGATTATGGGAATCGAAGCATATGCCCGCCTGGCTGCCTGGCTTGGCAGAAAAGAGGAGGCGGACAAGTATCATAAAAAGGCGCAGGAAATGGCGGCAGACTGGGAAAAGAGGGCTTTTCTGGGCGACCATTACGCGCTGGCTTTCGGAGAGCCCGGGAGTTGGAGTTTGAAATATAATCTGGTCTGGGATAAGTTTTTTGGGAGCGGCCTTTTCTCAGAAGAGGTTTATCAGAGGGAACTGGCCTGGTATGTCGGCAAAACGGGCGCCTTTGGTACACCGCTTGACAACCGCAGGAGTTACACGAAGAGCGACTGGATACTCTGGTGCGCCGCCATGGCGGATTCCCGGGAGCAGGCCGCGAGCCTGATCACCCCTGTAGCGCAGTATCTGGAGAATACCTCTACCAGAGTTCCTTTTTCGGACTGGTATGACACAGAGACGGGAAAATTCTGCGGCTTCATGGGCAGGAGCGTACAGGGAGGCATCTTTATGCCCATGCTGATGGCGGAGAAGAGACAGCACAGATGACGGGGAGCAGATCATGCTGAACCGGAAAAAGAATATATATGAGAACGGCTGAAAGGGAGGAAGAGCATGCTGTATCCAAGAAAAGAGGAAAAGAGTCTGGATGGGAAATTATTTCAAAATCCCTCCAGCGAATATCGCGGCGCGCCGTTCTGGGCGTGGAACTGCCGTGTGACAAAGGAGCAGATTGCGCAGCAGACGGAGAACTTCCGTCAGATGGGCATGGGAGGAGCCCATATCCACTGCCGCACGGGAATGAATATTCCCTACATGAGCGAAGAATTTATGGATTTGGTTTCTTATGCCCATGAAAAGTTTGCCGAAAAGAGCATGCTGACCTGGCTGTACGATGAAGACCGCTGGCCGTCGGGGTTTGGAGGCGGTCTGGTGACTTGTCATCAGGAATACCGGCTGCGTTACCTGATTTTTTCACCGGAGCCCATCGGAGAAGGTTTCCCGGAGGAGAGAGGAAACTCCGTGTCGGCCGCGAATGTGATCCGCAGTGATTCCCGGCAGCTGCTGATGTGCTATGGCGTGCGGCTGAATCCGGACGGACGCATGGCTGATTACCGTGCCTGGAGGAATGAAGAGGAGATGCAGGCGGGAAGTAACGGGCCGGACTGCTGCCAGCCGGGGCTGTATCAGCCGGGGCTGTACCAGCCCTGGTATGCTTACCTGGAGGTATCCGGGGACAGCGCCTGGTTCAACAATCAGGCATATGTGAACACCCTGGATCCCGGAGCCGTTGCATTCTTTCTGGAAAAAGTGCATGACAAATATGCCGAAAAACTGGGCGATGCCTTTGGAAAGGACATTCCGGCTATTTTTACCGACGAACCCCAGTTCCTGCACAAAAGCCGCCTGGGAAAAGCCGGGGAAAGGACGGCCCAGTTTATTCCTTATACGGACGATTTTGAAGAAACCTACCGGGCGGCCTATGGGGAATCCTTTCTGGAACATCTCCCGGAGGTGTTCTGGGAGATGGAGGGAAAGCCGGTTTCTGTGGCAAGATACCATTACCATGATCATATTGCGGAGCGGTTTGCGCAGGCTTATGCCGATCAGATCGGACAATGGTGTCAGGAGCATGGGCTGGCTCTGACCGGGCATATGATGGAGGAACCCACGCTGATGAGCCAGACAGCTGCGCTGGGGGAGGCCATGCGCTCTTACCGCAGTTTTCAGATTCCGGGGATAGACATGCTCTGCGACTGGCGGGAACTGACGACGGCGAAGCAGGCGCAGAGTGCGGTGCACCAGTATGCCAGGGAGGGAATGGTCAGTGAACTTTACGGTGTGACAAACTGGGATTTTGATTTCAGAAGACATAAAATGGCCGGGGACTGGCAGGCGGCGCTGGGCGTGACGATCCGGGTCCACCACCTGGCCTGGGTATCCATGGAGGGAGAGGCGAAGCGGGATTATCCCGCCTGTATCGGCTATCAGTCGCCCTGGTATCGGAAATATAAGAAAATAGAGGATTATTTTGCGAGGCTGAACACGGCGCTGGTAAGGGGGACGCCCCTTGTAAAGATAGGAGTCATTCATCCCATTGAGTCTTACTGGCTGAAATGGGGAAGTGAGGAGACAACCGGAGCGGAAAGGGCGGAAATGGACGAGGCATTTTCCAACCTGACGAGATGGCTGTTATGCGGTCTGCTTGATTTTGACTTTATCTCCGAGTCTCTGTTGGAGGAACTGCCGGATGACGGGAAAGGGGGATTCGGCGCAGGGGCTATGCATTATGAGACGGTCGTGGTACCCGGCTGCGTAACCCTCAGGGGAAATACGATAAACCGTTTGAAAGAATTTGCCCGAAAAGGCGGCAAGATTTTCTGGCTGGGACAGGTTCCCGAATACATGGACGCCGCGCCGATAAAGGATGACAGTCTGCAAAAAAACGGGATCCTTCTTCCCTATACAAAGCAGGCCGTTTACGCCGCTCTGGAGCCCTGGCGGACAGTCGGTGTCTGTGACGGACGCGGCATGAAATCAACCAATCTGATCAGTCAGATGAGACAGGACGGAGAGAATCGCTGGCTGTTTTTGTCCCACTGTGAGAAACCTCAGAATCTGGATGAGACGGCGGAAGAACACTGGACGATCCGGGTGCCGGGAGCCTGGAGGGTGGAGTTGTATGATGCCCTGGAGGGGAACATACTGCCCGTGCAGGCAGGGTATTCGGAAGAGGAGGAATGCACGAAATGGGATGTGCGCTCCTATGCCCAGGATTCTTTCCTGTATTGTCTGATGCCGGAAAGTCCCGAAAGAGAGACAGAGAAAGAGGCAGAGCCGCAGAGGGCAGAGCGGGAAACGAAGCTGCAGAAGACAATGCTGACGGGAGCAGAACGGATCCGTCAT
>JAAVAG010000193.1 GCA_014804185.1 Lachnospiraceae bacterium | reverse complement strand
GGGAAATATCATTATGGAACTGGGAGTCAACCTGGGATATGCCATTGTTGACAGAATGCTGGGCGGACAGGGGCTTCCGCTTGATAGGAACAGGGATTTTTCAGAGATAGAACTCACCATCATAGAAAAAATGCTGGTGGTATGTATGCAGCTTCTCCGGGACCCCTGGAAGAATGTAATCGATATCAATCCTGTGCTGGACAGGGTGGAAACAAATTCACAGTTTGCACAGATCATGTCTCCGAATGATATGATAGCTATTGTCTCGCTGACTGTAAAGATAGGGGATGTGGAGGGAATGATGACGATCTGCCTTCCTTTCTTTACGCTGGAAGAAGTTATGGATCGTCTGAACACAAAATACTGGTATGCCAATATGCAGGAGCGGCGCGACGAGCACTATGAGGAGCAGATCGGTACTTTGATCAGGCATGTGGATGTGCCGGTCAAGGCAGTGCTTGGCAGAAGTATTGTGTCAGTAAGCGATTTTACAAGTCTTCAGGTGGGAGACGTGATAAGATTGGATACACATGTAGATCAGGAATTAAACGTCTATGTGGGAAATATTAAAAAATTTACTGCTATGCCGGGGTCAAGCAAGGACATGTATGCTGTTCGGGTGACATCGGTAATCAGAGAGGAGGAGTAAGGCATGGAGGGAATGCTGACCCAAGACGAAATAAATGCACTGCTGAGTGGAATGGATCTGTCAGGCAGCAGTGACGACGCGTCGCCGGAGAAGAGTCAGCCGCAGCCCGACCAGAGTACCGATGATGTGCTGTCGGATATAGAGCGGGATGCGGTGGGAGAGATAGCCAATATCAGCATGGGGTCTTCAGCCACATCATTGTTTTCCCTGGTGAACCAAAAAGTAAATATTACGACACCGGTGGTAAGTATAGCAAACTGGGATCATCTTCTTCAAAGTTATGAAAAGCCTTGTGTGTTCATACAAATTCAATATACGGAAGGACTTGATGGCTCCAACATTCTGGTATTAAAGGAGCAGGATGTAAAGATTATCGCCGATCTGATGATGGGCGGAGACGGTACAAATACAGCGGGAGAGTTGGGAGAGTTGCATTTGAGCGCAATCTCGGAGGCCATGAATCAGATGATGGGCGCGTCGGCAACATCTCTTTCTCAGATGTTTGGAAATAAGATTGATATCAGTCCGCCGGAGGCACAGCTTCTGGATCTGACGTCGGTTGTCTCAGGAAGTGACATTTCTCCGTTTTTAGGAGGTACTTTTGTCAAGGTCGCTTTCAGGATGCAGATCGGAGATCTGGTTGACAGTATGATTATGCAGCTTTATCCCATTGAGTTTTGCAAGAAACTGGTGGATACCTTTATCAGTCAGCAGATGATCGATGATGCATCCGCACCTGCGCCTGCACCCGTGTCGACGGAACCTAAAAAGACGGCGGATCATGCTGCAGGAATGCAGTCCCAGACGGATATGCCGCAAATGGATATGCAGTCTCAAATGGGTATGCAGTCCCAGATGGATATGCAGTCTCAGATGGGAATGCCGCAGATGGGAATGGGACAGATGGGAATGCAACAAATGGGGATGCCGCAGATGGGAATGGGACAAATGGGAATGCAACAAATGGGAATGCCGCAGATGGGAATGCCTCAAATGGGAATGATGCAAATGGGGATGCCCCAGATGGGAATGCAGCAGAATGTAAATATTCAGCCGGCACAGTTCCAGAGTTTTAATCAGGATGTCGTGAGCGGCGTGAGTCAGGAGAACATCGGTCTGATCATGGATGTTCCGTTGGAAGTCACAGTAGAATTGGGCAGAACTACCAAATCCATTGCCGATATTCTGGATTTCGCACCGGGTACAATTATAGAACTGGACCGTATCGCTGGAGATCCTATAGATGTCCTTGTCAATGGTAAATTTGTCGCAAGAGGCGAGGTCATGGTGATTGAAGAAAGTTTTGCGATCAGAGTAACTGAAATAATCAAATAAAGAGCGAGGAGTAAAAAAATGGCGAAGAATATTTTGATTTGTGACGACGCGGCGTTCATGAGAATGATGATCAAGGACATTCTGATCAAGAACGGCTATGCTGTGGCCGGTGAAGCTGAAAACGGGCTCAAGGGTGTGGAAAAATATAATGAATTGAAGCCGGATCTGGTGCTTATGGACATCACAATGCCGGAGATGGACGGTATTGAGGCGCTGAGGAAGATCAAGGAACTCGATCCTGGTGCAAAGGTCATCATGTGTTCCGCTATGGGACAGCAGGCGATGGTTATCGAGGCGATCCAGGCCGGAGCAAGGGACTTTATTGTAAAGCCTTTCCAGGCGGACAGAGTTCTGGAAGCGGTTAAAAAGGTTGTCGGCTGATGATCTTAAGCAGTATGCCCAGGACTGACAGTTTTGCACAGTTTTTAACCGTATTGTTAATATTTATAGGTGTTCTGGTCGTAACTTTGTATACGACCAGATGGATTGCCAGGTATCAGAAAGTACAGAATGTCAATAGAAATATTGACGTGATAGAGACCTATCGGTTGACTTCAGGTAAGTATGTGCAGATATTGCGCCTGGGAGATACGTATGTGGCTGTTGCTATATGTAAGGATACGGTAACGCTTCTGGCACAGATTCCTAAGGAGCAGATTGAAATTCATCGGGATGATGGCAGTGTATCCGTAAACTTCAGGGAATTCCTTGAGAAAGCCAGGAAAATGAGTTCCGGCAAAAATAACGCAGCGAAGAAAGAATAATTGGAGTGATGGTTATGAAAGGAAATTTCCCGGGAAAAGGCTTTGTGAAAATGATAAAAGTAATATGCCTGCTGATTACGGTGGGCATATTGTGTATCAGTCCCGTAACAGCAGTATCTGCCAGCGAAAACCAGAATAATCTGGATAATCGGACGACAGTTCATGAACCGGGATGGGCAGAAACTCCGGATGATCTAATGGAACCGAATATTTCAACGGATATTTCTATACAGATCAATGGTGATAACGGACAGATCAACGGTGCATTGAGAATATTGATCATACTGACGCTGCTTTCCATTGCGCCGATTCTGCTGATTTGTCTGACATCTTTTACAAGAGTTATTATTGTACTGCATTTTACAAGAGCGGCATTGAATACACAGACGGCTCCTCCCAACCAGATATTGGTAGGGCTGGCGCTGTTTTTGACGTTTTTTATTATGAGTCCCACGCTGACACAGATTTATACGCAGGCGGTTGTTCCCTTTGAAAACGGTGAACTCTCACAGGAGGAGGCACTGGAAGCAGGCATAGCTCCCTTACGGGAGTTTATGTATGGGGAGACGCAGCTTAAGGATGTGGAGTTGTTTATGCAGATCGCGCGGCTTGACTGGGACGGGGAGAATCTGAATGATATTCCGATTACGGTTCTGGTTCCCAGCTTTATGATCAGCGAACTGCGGATAGCCTTTTTTATCGGCTTTGTGATTTATATTCCATTTATTGTAATAGATATGGTAGTAGCATCCACACTAATGAGTATGGGAATGATGATGCTGCCGCCTACCACGATCTCTATGCCGTTCAAGATATTGCTTTTTGTGCTGGCTGACGGATGGTCTCTGATTATCACAGGCGTGGTCGGGTCATTTAAATTGTTTCAATGAAAGATGGAGGTAGACTATGACTATAGACTCGGTAGTGGAGATGACGAATAATGCGCTCTATTTGATTATCAAGACGTCGCTGCCGCCGCTGCTTATTTCTCTGGTTATCGGTCTTGTCATCAGTATTTTTCAGACAGTGACATCCATTCAGGAGCAGACACTGACCTTTGTGCCCAAGATTGTTTGCGTATTTTTAGGGGTGATGCTTTTCGGACACTGGATGATGACGAATATGGTAGACTTTGCTACAGTATTGTGGACAGGTTTTGGTGACTATGTGCATCAGTAAGAAAGACGGCAGGGGAGATTGAGATGATTGAGTTGTCTTTTTCTTTCTACGATTTGGAATATTTTCTGCTGGTACTTGTGAGGGTCAGCTGTTTTGTGTATATAGCGCCCTTTTTCAGCTTGAATAATACACCTGCCAGGGTAAGGATAACGTTGTCTTGTTTTATATCCCTGCTTTTGTATACTTCCCTTTCTCCGGCGGATATGCTGCTTTATCGTTCTGTGACAGAGTATGCCATGCTTGTCCTCAGAGAGGCGGTGGCAGGATTACTTTTGGGGTTTGCTTCCACCATGTGTACGGCGATTGTCAATTTTGCCGGTTCTATCGCGGATATGGAGACCGGACTTTCCATGGTGACATTGATGGACCCCACTACCAGACAGAGCACGAGTATAACCGGTGCGATTTACCAGTATGCAGTGATGTTGATGCTGATCGCAACTGGGATGTACCGGTATCTGCTGGGCGCCCTGGCGGACAGTTTTCTGCTGATCCCGGTAGGAGGGGCGGTATTTCGGGCGGAAAAGCTGCTTGACAGCGCGATGCAGTTTTTGGTGGACTATATTATTATCGGATTCCGCATTTGTCTCCCCATTTTTTGTGTGATTTTGATTTTGAACGCCATTCTTGGCGTACTTGCGAAAGTATCTCCGCAGATCAATATGTTTGCGGTGGGTATTCAGCTGAAAATACTGGTGGGATTGTCGGTATTGTTATTCACCATCGGCATGCTTCCGGATGCCGCAGGATTTATTTTTTCGGAGATGAAGAAAGTGACGGTTGCGATTGTGGAGGGCATGATTTGATACTGGAATACAATCTGGGATTTTTTGCAAAAGAGGGTCCCGGAGGGGAAAAGACAGAACCGGCCTCACAGAAAAAGCTGGATGATGCCCGCAAGGAAGGGCAGGTTGCCAAGAGTAAGGAAGTGGCAAATGCTACCGGTATACTGGCGCTGTTTCTTGTGTTAAAATTCTGGGTAGGGAATATGGGAACCCAGATGCTGGGGGTTTTTCAGGCAATCTACACCAGGATATCGGAAGTGGCTGTAATGTGGAACGGCAATATGCCGTCCAACGATATGTGGGTTCTCTTTCGAGAGATGATCTATCAGGTTTTTATATTGATTGCTCCCATCATATTGATTGCGTATGTGGTGGCGTTTGTGAGCGATCTGGTGCAGGTAAAATGGAAACCCACCTCAAAATTGTTAAAGCCCAAGTTCAGCAAGCTCAATCCGTTGAATGGATTTAAGAGAATTTTTTCTGCCAATTCCCTGATGGAGTTATTGAAATCACTTTTGAAGCTGATCCTGATAGGAGCCATTGTGTATTCCTATCTGCAGGATAAATGGCAGAATCTGTTTTTGCTTTATAATATACCGCTGATGCAGGCGATACAGATGACGGGAGAACTGGTGACGGATCTTGGAATCCGGATTGCCATTGTATATATACTGATTGCGGCTGCGGATTTCATCTATCAGAAAGTGAAATTCGCCAAGGATATGCGCATGACGAAGCAGGAAGTAAAAGAAGAATACAAGCAGCAAGAAGGAGATCCTCAGGTCAAGGGTAAAATACGCCAGAAGATGAGGGAGGTTTCCCAGAGGCGTATGATGCAGGCACTGCCTCAGGCGGATGTGGTAATTACCAACCCTACTCATTATGCAGTTGCCATCAAATATGATCCGGAGGTGGCGGACGCACCCATTGTTCTGGCAAAGGGAGAGGATTATCTGGCGCATAAAATTAAGGAAATTGCAAAAGAGAATAAGATTGAGATTGTAGAAAACAAGCCTCTTGCGCGTATGCTCTATGCAAACGTGGAGGTGGGAGGACAGGTTCCGCCGGAACTGTATCAGGCAGTGGCGGAGGTGCTGGCCTTTGTATACCATCTTCAGGGTAAAGTATAAAAAGAAAGGAAGTGAGTCGGATGAAAATGAGAAAAGCGGATGTAGTTGTGGCAATGTACGTCCTCATAGCCTTTATCATGTTCATTGTACCGATTCCGCCGGCGCTTCTGGACGTTTTTATGTCGTTCAACATGGCGATTGCCTTTACCATTTTGTTTGTATGTATGTTCACAAAAGAAGTGCTGGATATGGCTTATTTCCCAACAATTCTGCTGTTTACGACGATTTTCCGAATTGCTATGAACGTTTCTTCCACCAGAAATATTCTGACAAGAGGATATGCCGGAAATGTAGTGCAGACGTTCGGTGAGTTTGTGGGCGGCGGCGATCTGATTATTGGCGGCGTTGTGTTCCTTATTTTGATCCTGATCCAGTTTATGGTTATAAATAAAGGTTCCGAGCGTGTCGCTGAGGTGACGGCCAGGTTTACGCTGGATGCTATGCCCGGTAAACAGATGGCCATCGACGCGGACCTGAACACCGGAGCCATTGATGACGCGGAGGCAAAGCGCAGGCGCGATAAAATCCAGGAAGAATCCAGTTTCTTTGGTTCCATGGACGGTGCCGTGAAGTATGTCAAGGGAGATGCCACTGCCGGACTTCTGATTACGGTAGTCAATATTGTGGGCGGTATTGCTATGGGAACGCTTCGGGAGGGGCTGGAGATCAGCGCAGCGCTGGAAAAATATGCGATACTGACAATTGGTGACGGACTGGTCAGCCAGATTCCGTCGCTTCTGATCTCGCTTTCCACCGGTATTCTGGTGACCAAGGGAAGCAAGG